>JACPDV010000289.1:3156-10679 GCA_016183835.1 Armatimonadota bacterium | reverse complement strand
ACATTCCGGAATCAGCACCCCCTCCTTGCCAAGGAGGGGGTGCCGATGGGGCGGCTCCTGTCGCTCCTCCTCCTCCTCGCCACCACCGTCTCCGCCGCCGATCTGCTCCCCAACGGCTCCTTCGAGTCCGTCGAGCCGCCCCTCCCCACCGCGGCGCTCAAGGGCCAGCCGGCGCCGGCCGACAAGTGGGTGCCGCGCACCTGGTGGCTGATCCCCGCGGCCTGGGACGTCGCCGGCTACAGCCTGCCCGACGACCCCGCCAAGGCGCACACCGGCCGGCGCTGCCTCGCCATCGACGACCCCGGCGGCGGGTTCAGCGTGCGCTACGGGCCTATCCCCCACTTCGACGACCGCCCCTGGACCGTCCGCTTTTGGGCCAAGGGCAACGGGCGGCTCAGCGCCGCCGCGTTCGAGTTCTTCCACCCCTGGACCTGGAACCACCTCCAGGACGCGTCCTTCGCCCTCACCGACCAGTGGCAGCCGTACGAGCTGAGCGTCGCGCCGCCGCCGGAGTGCATCACCTGGCACTTGTGCCTTTCCGGCGCCGGGCGGTACTGGCTGGACGACGTGTCCGTGGAGCACCCCGGCCTCGTTGCGCTCGGACTCCCGCCCGACCACGCCGTCACTCCCGACGAGCACACCCTCCTCCACCTCCCGTTCGAGGAGCCGCTCGACGAGTATCGGTTCTTCGTCACGGGACAGGTCTCGCTGTCGGCTGAGACCGAGGGGCGCTTCGGCCGGGCACTGGTGCTGGGTCCGGACGGCTACGTGGCCCGCTCGGCCTCGGGCCACCTGCGCCGCAAGGTGGGCACGATTGAGTGCTGGGCCAAGCTGCTCTCGCCGGGCCGCGACGGGCAGCACCAGTGGCTCGTGCAAATCCCCGGGCCGGACGGCTTCAGCCTGCGCAAGGACCTCTTCACCCACGTGATCTTCAGCTTCGGGAGCGACTTCCGGATGCTCTCGGCGGCGTGGGCGGAGGGCTACGCCTACGCCTGGCAGCCGGGCGTGTGGCGGCACTACGCGGTGTGCTGGGACACGGACCTGCTCGAGCTGTTCATCGACGGGAAGCTGGCCGCCTGGGAAGTCCACCCGGCGCTGCCGGCCGCCGTGGGCGACGAGCTCGGCCTCGGCCCGGCGAGCATGGTGTTCGACGATCTGCGGATCTCCGACGTTGTCCGCTATCGCGTGCCGGTGCGCACCGACGGGCCGCGGCGCAACGAGTCGTTCGCCGGGGGCAAGGGGCGGTACTGAACGGGAGTGATTGGAATCTCGGGAGCCCCCTCCCCTGCGAAGCGGGGGAGGGACGGGGTGGGGGTTTCCGGCCGGTTCGCGGTAGCCGGAGGACCCCCCTCCCGCCTCCCCCCGCTTCGCAGGGGGAGGAGCCGACAAGGCTCCCGGCTCCGCCAGTTTCTCCCTACTGAACCGATTGCCGCCACGCCCGCCGATGCGTACAATACCTTGGTCCACGACAGTCGTGCGGCTCCAGTGGCGAGGCCGACACTGACCAGCGAGGACGGGGGCGGAGCGTGAATCCTCACATCCAGGTGGCCATCGACGGACCCGCCGGCACGGGCAAGAGCACCGTGGCGAAGCGCGCCGCCGAGGCGCTGGGTTACACCTTCGTGGACAGCGGCGCGATGTACCGCTGCGTGGCGCTGGCGGCGCTGCGGGCGGGGCTGAGCGTGGAGCAGGCCGACGCGATCGGCGGGCTGGCCGCGCGGGTGAGCATCCGGCTGGGCCCGCTGGCGGACGGCAAGCAGCCGGTGTGGCTCGACGGCGAGGACGCCACGGCGGCCATCCGCACGCCGGAGGTGACCGCGCTGTCGTCGCCGGTGTCGGCCATCCCGGCGGTTCGGGCGGCGCTCACCGCGCAGCAGAGGGCGTTCGCCGAACAGGGGCCTGTGGTGATGGAGGGGCGCGACATCCAAACCGTGGTCTTGCCGCACGCCGAGGTCAAAGTCTACCTCTCGGCCTCACCCGAGGTGCGCGCCGAGCGGCGGTACCGCGAGCTGCGGCCCGGGAGCACCACCGTGGCTGCCGTGGCCGCGGCGATCCGCGAGCGCGACGAGCGCGACAGCACCCGGGCCAACGCGCCGCTCAAGCCGGCCGACGACGCCGTGGTGATCGACACCGACCCGCTGAGCGTCGACGAGGTGGCCGCCCGCGTGGTCGCGCTGGCGCGGGCCGCCGAGGAGGCGCGACATGCCTGACGCGACGTGGTCGTGACCCGATGAGCGACTTCGCCCCGCCCACACCCGGATGGGTCTTCTACGCGGTCACCCGCGCGACCGGGCTGCTGGGCTACACGCTGTGCCCCATGCGCATCTTCGGCGCCGACCGGATCCCGTGGGACGGACCGGCGGTCTTGCTGCCCAACCACGAGAGCTACCTCGACCCGCTCTTCCTCGCCTGTGCCACCTGGCGGCCGATCCGGTTCATGGCCAAGCGCGAGCTGTTCCGCGGCTTCGGCTCGTGGCTCTTCCCGCGGCTGAACTGCTTTCCGGTGAGTCGCGGCCAGGCAGATGTGCCGGCTTACCGGAATGCGGCCCGCACGCTCGCGGCGAAGAAGCTCCTGTGCATCTTCCCGGAGGGCACGCGGAGCGAGACCGGCTGCCTGCAGCGGGCCCAGGCCGGCGCGATCAGCATCGCGCTGCGGGCCGAGGTGCCGCTCCTGCCGGTGGCGATCTCGGGCACCTGGTCGGTCCTGCCGCCCCACGGCAAGCTGAAGCTGCGGCCGGTGGCCATCAAGATCGGCCGGCCGATGGTGTTCCCCGGGCTGAATCGCAAGGCGCGCGGCGATCGGCAGGTGGCAGATCGCGTCGGAGCGTGTATCATGGAGGAGATCGCCCGGCTGCGCAGTCAGCTCGAGGCCGAGTTTGGCAGCCGCTCGGGTCAACCCGGCCGGAGCTAGGAGACCACCATGGGCAAGTGTGCACGGAAGAAAGAGCTGGATGCGCAGCGCCGCCGGCGCCTGAAGCGCCTGCGCCGTCGCAAGCGCGACGCCATCGCCGCGGCGAAGGCAGCCAAGGCGTCCTAGCCGGTCACCACCTCGTAGGTGTCGCGCGCGATCACCCACTCCTCATCCACCGCGGTGACCACCACCGCGACGCGGCTGTCCGCCGCAGACACAATCCCCTCGGCGCCTGTGACGCACGCCGCGTTGGCCGCCGCGTCCAGCCGCAGGCCCAGGTGGCTCATGCGGGCGCCGATCGCCGCCCGCATCGCAGGCGCATTCTGCCCGATCCCGCCGCCGAAGGCGAGCACGTCGAGCCCGCCCATGTCCGCCGTGTAGCCGCCCACGTACTGCACCGCCCGGTGCACGAAGGCCGCTTCGGCCAGCCGCGCGGATGGAGTGTCCGCCTCCTCGATGTCGCGGGCGTCGGGGCCCACCTGCGACACGCCCTTGAGGCCGGATTCCCGGTTGAGCAGGTCGCCCACCCGTGCCGGCGGCCAGCCCGCACGGAGCATCGCCACCACGCAGCCGGCGTCGAGGTCGCCGCAGCGGGTGCTCTGCACCAGCCCTTCGGGCGGCGTGAAGCCGGTGCTTATGCTCACGCTCCGGCCGCGGTCGAAGGCGTTGGCGGTGCAGCCGCTGCCAAGCATCAGCGAGACCACCCGCAGCTCGGTCAGCGGCCGGCCGAGGAGCCTGGTGACCCGGTCGAAGATGGAGCGGAACGCCACCCCGTGGAAGCCGTAGCGGCGGATCCGCTCGTCGGTGTAGAGCCGCCGCGGCAGGCCGCAGAGCCAGACCTCTTCGGCCAGGGTGTGGTGGAGCGCGTTGTCGAAGACGCACACCATCGGCACGCCGGGGAGGACCGCCAGGCAGGCCCGGATGCCCGCCAGGTTGGGCGGATTGTGGAGCGGGGCGAGGTGGGAGAAGGTCTCGAGCGCCTCTAGTACCGCCGGCGTGACGGGTACGGAGCCGGTGAAGGCCTCCGCGGCGTGGACGACCCGGTGACCCACCGCGTCGATCCCCAGCGGCTCCGGCCCGGCGTGGAGCAGCTCGAGCACGCGCTCGATGGCCTCCAGGTGATCGCGGAACCCGCGCTCCTCGACCACCGGCTCGGCACCCTCGCGCTCGAGCTTGAGCCGTGCCTTCGCCTGCCCCACTCGCTCGACCCCGGCGCGGGCGACGGAGCACCCCGCGGGAAATGCGAAGACCTGGCACTTCAGCGACGAGCTGCCGGCGTTGAGGACCAGGATCGTCACCGGGTCAGCTTCCCTTGGGCGGCGTCTCGGCGGCGGGCGGCGCCTCGGCCGGCGGCGCCTCGGCGGGCAGCCGCTCGGCGGGCGCCTCGGCCGGCGGGAGCGGCGTGACCTTCGTGGCGCGGCGCGTGCGGGCCTGCTTGTCCCCGGGGTCTGCGGCGTCCTCGGGGAAGGTGGCCGGTCGTGCGCGCTCGTCGGCCCACTCGCGCAGTCCCTGGATCCGCTCGGCCATCGTCTTCGAGATCGGCACGGTGACCTTGAGCACGGCGCTGATGTCGTCGGTGTTGATGTCGCGCCCGGCGTCGAAGGCGTCGAACAGCGCGCCGATGATGGCCTGCTCGATCTCCGAGCCGGAGAACCCCCGCGCCTCGTTGGCGATGCGGTCCATGTCGTACTTGGCGGGGTCGCGGTTGCGCCGCCGGAGGTGGATCTCGGTGATCTCGCGCCGCTCGGCGAAGCTGGGCAGGTCGATGAAGAAGATCTCGTCCAGCCGGCCCTTGCGGAGCAGCTCGGGCGGCAGCTTCTGCACGTCGTTGGCGGTGCAGATCACGAACACCGCCTTCTTCTTCTCCTGCAGCCAGGTGAGGAAGTAGCTCAGCACGCGCGCCGAGGTGCCGCTGTCCTCGCCGCCGGACATGCCCGAAAAGCCCTTCTCCAGCTCGTCGATCCACAGCACGCAGGGCGCCACCGCCTCGGCCACGGCGATGGCCTGGCGCATGTTCGACTCGGACTCACCCACGTAGCGGCCGAACACCGAGCCGACGTCGAAGCGCAGGAGCGGGACGTTCCACAGCGCGCCGACGGCCTTGGCGGCGAGCGACTTGCCGCAGCCCTGGACGCCGATCAGGAGGCACCCGCGCGGCTCCGGGAGCCCGAAGTCGCGCGCCTTGGCAGTGAAGCTGGAGCGCCGCTTCCGGAGCCAGTCCTTGAGCGCGCTCAGCCCGCCGATGTCGGCGAAGTGCTGGTCGCTCTCGTAATACTCCAGCGTGCCCGACTTGCGCACCACCTGCTTCTTCTCGGAGAGCACCACGCTCACGTCCATGCGGCCCAGCCGCCCGTCCATGACGAGCGCCTTGGCGAAGACGTTCTCGGCCTCGGCGCTGGTCAGGCCCAGGGCGGCGTTGACGAGCGCCTCCTTGTCCTCGGGCGTCAGCTCCACGAGGCTGGCGTCGTCGCGGGTGACGGTCTTGATGATGCGGTCGAGGATGCCCTCGATGTCGTCCTTCCCCGGCAGCTCGTAATCGACGACCGTGATGTCCTTGTCCAGGTGCGGGGCGACCTTGAGCGAGGGGGAGACGATCAGGATGGTCTTGTAGCTGCTGTAGGGGAGCATCTGCGCCAGGTCGCGGAGGCGGCGCTCGACGCTGGGCGCGGTGACGTAGGGATCGAAGTCCTTGAGCACGAAGAGCGCGCCGCGCCGGTTGGCCGAGGCGCCCTCGCCCCAGTGCTCGACGAGGTCGAGGGCTTCGAGGGCCTGGTCGATCTCGACGGTGCTGCTGCGGGTGCGCCGCGGCGGCGCGGTGCTGCTGCGCCGGCCGGCGCCGAGCGGGTCGGGCATGCGGATGGGGGTCTTTCCGTCGGACCCGGTCCAGCCGTCGGTGATGGTCCAGCAGAGGAGGTCCTTGTTGTGTTGGGTGGCGATCTGACGCAGCGTGCGCATCACCCGCGGCTCCTCCCACGAGACGATGTAGAGGATCGGGTAGCGCGCGCGAATCAGAACGTCGAGCTCACGTTGGGTGTCATCCATCAGCAGTTCGCCTCGGCCACCGGGCATGGGTGGGGCAGTGACGAGTATAATACTAGCCAGCGAGGCCGGCCGGGTCAAATGGCAGAGCCGGACAGGAGGCACGACCGTGCGTTGGAAACTGAGTGAGGAACAGCGGAAGCGCGATCTCCACGGCCGCCAGGAGGCGCTCGAGCGCGACCTGGAAGACGCTGTGTCGCAGGCGGACGACCTGGCCCGCGCCGTCGCGCTGAACAACCTGGGTGCGGTGCACGCCGACCTGGAGGAGTGGGCCGAGGCGCTGGCGCGCTACGAGGAGGCCGCCTCCATCGTGCCGGCCGACGCTCCGCTGGCCGAGCGCGCCACGCCCCACGGCAACGCTGCCGCCGCCGCGCGGCAACTCGACGACCACGCCGCCGCGCTCCGCCACGCCCTGTGGGTCGACGCGCTGGGCACCCAGGCGGGCGACGCCGAGCAGCAGGCCGTGGCCGACGCCGCCGTGGCCCTGGTGCGCAAGGCCGTGGGCGACGAGTTCGCGGCCGCCGTGGACGAAGCGACCGCCGCGCTCCCCGAGGAGCTGCGCAGCCACGTGCGCAAAGACGCGCACCTCCACCCCACCGTGCAGAACGAAGAGCGGCCCGGGCGGAACGACCCGTGCTGGTGCGGCAGCGGCAAACGCTACAAGCACTGCCACCTCAAGTCCGACGGGGGTTGACATGGCCGCCGGCGACAACCCGCTGGTGCGGAGCTTCGAGCAGGCGCTCGCCGAGCTCGGCGCCGTGGCGTTGGCCGGCAACACGGAGAACGTCGTCATCGGGCACCAGCAGCTCGAGCTCGAGGTGCCCTGGAGCGAGCTGCAGGCCGGGCTGCAAGGCGCCGATCCCCTCGGCTGGACCGACCGCATTGTCGAGCTGCTGGTGGCGCGGATCGCCGCCGCCGTGGTGGACGAGCCCGAGTGGGCCACGCTCAAGTTCCGCGTGATGCCGCTGCTCTTCGGCCGTCAGGCCGGCACGCGCTTCGCCGAGCGCTGCGCCGGCGCGCTTGCCTACCCCTATGCCGAGGTGCTCCTGATCACCATCGCCTGGCCCGTGGAGGGCGGCTGGCAGTTCGTGCTCCAGCAGCAGCTCGACGAGTGGGACACGTCGGGCACCGCCGTAATCGGCGCCGCCCTGGACAACCTCCGCCGCGACACACCCAAGGAGGCGATCCAGAGCCTCGAGCCCGACCACTTCGCCCTCGACGCCGGCGACGGGCTCGACGCCTCTCGCCTGCTGATCCTCGACGAGCTGCACGACGACGCCCGCGCCTGCGGCGTACTGGCCGCCGCGCCCTGCCGCGAGGTGCTCTCCTTCACGCCCTTCAACCGCAAGGGCTACCGCCACCTCAAGCACCTCATCAACCTGGCCAAGCGCTGCCACGACTCGTGGGCGTTCCCCATCATCGACAGCCTCTTCTACATCGCGCCCCACACCGCCTTGCACATCGGCGTGGAGCACGACACCGACGGCGCGTCGCGGCTGGTCCTCCCCGAGGCGCTGGCCGGGATCCACGCCGACCTGATCGACCGCGGCCTGTGGTGAGCACCGACCTCCCG
>JACPDV010000289.1:0-3107 GCA_016183835.1 Armatimonadota bacterium | reverse complement strand
TGGTTCGCCACCCGGGTCGGCCGGCCGACCGACGTGCAGGCCCGCGCCTGGCCCGTCATTGCGGCCGGCGAGCACGCCCTCGTCACCGCCCCCACCGGCAGCGGCAAGACGCTCACCGCCTTCCTCTGGGCGCTCGACCGGCTCCTCACCGGCGCCTGGCCGCCCGGCGGCGTCCGAGTGCTCTACGTCTCCCCGCTCAAGGCGCTCAACACCGACATCCGGCGCAACCTGCTCGGACCCCTCGCCGAGCTGCGCGCCCGATTCGACCACGAGGGCGTCCCCGTCCCCGCCCTCCACGTCCAGCCCCGCAGCGGCGACACCGAGCCCCGCGACCGCCGCCGCCTGCTCCGCCGGCCGCCCGAGGTCCTCATCACCACGCCCGAGAGCCTCAACATCCTCCTCTCCACCCGCCCCGGCCGCGCCCTCTTCGGCGAGCTCGAGACGGTCATCCTCGACGAGATCCACGCCGTCGCCGGCACCAAGCGCGGCACGCACCTGATCACCGCCGTGGACCGCCTCGTGCCGCTCGCCGGCGAGTTCCAGCGGATCGCCCTCTCGGCCACGGTGCGGCCGCTCGAGACCGTGGCGGCGTTCGTCGGCGGCTTCGTCCGCGTCACCGCCGGGCCCGACCCCGACTACGCCCCGCGGCCGGTGACCATCGTCCAGTCCGACGACAGCAAGGAGCTGGCCGCGCGCGTGCGCTACCCGTCGCCGGTGGGCGACGACCTCGACGCCTGGTGGGAGGCGCTCACCGCCGAGCTGAAGGGCCTCATCCGGCAGCACCGCTCCACGCTACTGTTCACCAACAGCCGGCGCATGTGCGAGAAGCTGAGCCTCTTCCTCAACCGCGACGAGGACCCGCCGCTGGCCTACTCGCACCACGGCTCGCTGTCGCGCGAGACCCGCCAGGCCGTGGAGGAACGGCTCAAGAACGGCGAGCTGAAGGCCATCGTCGCCACCTCGTCGCTCGAGCTGGGGATCGACATCGGCGCGCTCGACCAGGTGCTCCTGGTGCAGACGCCGCCCGACGTGTCCGCCGCCGTGCAGCGTTGGGGCCGCGCCGGGCACTCGGTGGGCGAGGTCAGCCGCGGGGTGATCTTCCCCCTCCACGGCCGCGATCTGCTCCGTGCCGCGGCGATGGTGCCGTGCGTGCTGGCCAAGGACATCGAGGCCGTGCAGCCGCTCTCGGCGCCGCTCGACGTGCTCGCCCAGAATCTGATCACGATGGCCGGCGTCGAGAGCTGGGACCTGGACGAGCTGTACGACGAGCTGCGCTGCTCGTGGCCCTTCCGCTGGCTCAGCCGGCGGCAGTACGACCTGGTGCTCGACATGCTCGCCGGGCGCTACAGCACCACGCGGCTGGCCACGCTGCAGCCCCGCGTGGTGGTGGACCGCATCGCCAACCGCCTCCACTCGCGCGAGGGCGCCACCCGCCTGGCCCGCGTCTCGGGCGGCACCATCCCCGACCGCGGCTACTTCCAGCTTCGCCACGCCGACACTCGCGCGCGGATCGGCGAGCTGGACGAGGAGTTCGTCTGGGAGCGCTCGGCGGGCGACAGCTTCATCCTCGGCAACCAGGTCTGGCGCATCCTGACCATCACTCACAACGACGTGCTCGCCGTGCCCGGCCGCGGCGGGGCGATGGCGCCCTTCTGGAAAGGCGAGGAGATGAGCCGCGGCGCCCACTTCGCCACGCGCTGCGCCGAGCTGCTCGAAGAGGCCGACCGCCGGCTGGACGACCCGCTCTTCGCGGCGGACCTGCGCGAGCGCTGCCACCTCGAGCCCGACGCCGCCACCGCCCTGATCGACTTCCTCCTCCGCCAGCGCGACCACACCGGCACGCCGCTGCCGCACCGCCACCACCTCCTCGTCGAGCTGGTGGAGCAGCCCGACGCCGAGCCGGCCGTGCCGCAGGCGATCCTCCACACCCACTGGGGACGCGACCTCAACCGGCCCTACGCCCTGGCCCTCGCCGGCGCCTGGGAGGAAGCCTACGCCGAGCAGCTCGCCTTCCACGCCGACCAGGACTGCATCATGCTCACCCCGTCGCGCGAGATCGGCGCCGGCGAGCTGCTCAGCCTGGTCGCGCCCGACGACCTCGACCGCCTCCTCCGCCTCCGGCTCGAGAGCAGCGGCCTGTTCGGCGCCCGCTTCCGCGAGAACGCCGCTCGCGCGACGATTTCCCCATCCTCGTGGAGACCTGGCGCTGCTGCCTGCAGGACGAGTTCGACCTGCCCGCCCTGCGCGAGCGGCTGGCGGAGCTGGAGCGCGGCGAGACCACCTGGAGCGAGGCGCACACCTTCGAGCCCTCGCCCTTCGCCGGCAGCGTGGTGTGGCGCGAGACCAACCGCCTGATGTACCTCGACGACACGCCCACCAGCGGGCCGTCGCGCCTGTCGGACGAGCTGGTGGCCGAGGTGGCCGCCTCGCCGCACCTGCGACCCAGGCTGCCGCGTGAGCTGGTCGAGGCGTTCGAGGCCAAGCTCCAGCGCACCTGGCCCGGTTACGCTCCCGGCACGGCCGAGGAGCTGCTCGAGCTGCTCAAGGAGCGGCTGCTCGTGCCGGAGGACGAGTGGGCGGCGCTGCGCGAGGCAATCGCGCGGGACGGAGGCGTGCCGGAAGCACTGACCGACGAGATCGCGCCGCGGGCGGTGTGGGTCGGACTGCCGGGCGCGCGGGTGCGGTCGGTGGCGGCGCTGGAGTGGGTGCCGGCGATCGCCGCGGCGCTGGGACTGGGGCAGGCGGATGTGGTCATGGAGGGCCTCGCCGGCCGGCCGCCGGCGTTGCGGCCGGAGGAGTGGGCGCGGCTCACGCCCGAGGACGACCCGCTCGGCGAGCTGCTGGGCGGCTGGCTGCAGCTCCACGGGCCGGTGGACCCGGCGCGGCTGGCGGAGCTGCTGGGCCTCGACCTCGTCGCGCTCGACGACGCGCTCGACGGTCTGGCCGAGGCCGGGCGCGTGGTGCTCGGGCCGTTGACCCTCGACGGGCCGACGACGGAAGTCTGCGACCGGGACAACCTGGAGCGCCTCCTCCGCCTCGCCCGCCGCGCGCGGGTGCCCACCTTCGAGCCGCTCCCGGCCGAGGCGCTGCCGCTCTACCTCGCCTGG
>JACPDV010000005.1:3643-9796 GCA_016183835.1 Armatimonadota bacterium | reverse complement strand
GCGTGTACCCCCTCCTTGCCAATCCCCGGCATGCCTCTCTGAGGTGGCGTGTACCCCCTCCTTGCCAAGGAGGGGGCAGGGGGAGGTCCAACCCCAGCAAGGTCGGACGGGACCTCTCCCCAGCCCTCTCCTTGGCAAGGAGAGGGGGCCGGATCGCGCTGCCGACCTTGGCTTCGCCCCGCGCGCGGTAGGGCGCTACCACATCGCCCGCGATTCCGACCAGTGCTCCTCGAGGCAGAACGGGTCACTCAGGTCCAGCACTCGGCGGCCGAAGACATCCTGCACGACCGACCAGTCGCAGCGGTAGCGGTAGGCCTGGCCGGCACAGCGGCGGACCAGCTCGCCGCGGACCTTGGCCCGGGTGGTCTGTGGCGGCGTGGTGCGGGCGTCGCGCTCGCGCTCCGGCTCGCAGCCGGGCACGCGGTGGTCCAGCAGACCTTCCGCGTCGAGCTGCGCGAACAGCCCGTGCGGCCCGATCTGCCCGTAGCGCGTGTCCAGCTCGCACAGCTCGGCGCGGAGCCGGCAGAACGCCTCGTAACGCTCCGCCGGCACGCCCTCGCGGCGCAGCACGCGGCGCAGGTCCTGCTCCTCCCCGCCCCAGCCGATCGCCGGTGACTCATCGAACGGGATCCCGCCCTCGCGCTGCTGTTGCCGGCGGTAGCTGACCAGCGCCTCCGCGGCGCGGTTCCAGGCGTCCAGGCTGTCGCCGAACCCGGCCAGCTCGATCCGCTCGTCGAACAACGCCTGCTTGATCCGCCAGTCGAGCACGGTGGTGAGCGTCTCAGGATCGTCTTCGTGGCGGTCGAGCACCGACTCCCACAGGTCGCACAGCGCCGGCGCCCAGGCGGGGAGCCGGTCGGGGGCCACGCCGCGCACCGCGTCGAGGTAAGCGCGCTGGATCTCCACGGCGCTGACGAGCTGGCGGGTGCGCGACTTGACCTTGGCGTAAGGGTCCACCGCCAGCCGGCGGGCGGCGTCCAGGGCGCTGGCGAGCCCCACGTCCTGTCCGACCGGGGCGCCCTGATCGGCGCAGGCAACGATCAGCGCGGTGGTGCCCAGCTTGAGGAGCATCGCCATCTGGCTGCAGTTGGCCTCGCCGCAGATCAGATGGAGCCGCCGCCAGTCGGCGCCGGCAAGGGACTCGTCGCGGGTGTGGAAGAGCGGCCGGGAGTGGGTCGACGAGCCGCCCACCTCCTCGTGGAGGTGCCGGATGCGCGGCGAGACCATGAACCGAATGCCGGGATGGACGCTGTCGAAGCCGCCCACGCCGGTGTAGATCACTCGGCTGGCGAGGTGGGGCAGCAAGCGCGCGGCGAGGTAATCGGGGTCGCGGTGGTGAGAGTAGCTCTCGTGCGCGCCCCAGGTGGAGCAACTCCCGGAGTAGTCCACGTTGACCTTGCTGATCACCATTTCCTGGAGATTGTCGGAGCTGCCCTCGAGGCGGCGGCGGAGGTCGTCGAGGATCAAATCGAGCGCGCCGGAGTGGGCCACCGCCTCCCACGGCGAGGAGCACTCGGGCGCGCTGTACTCGAGGTGCATCCCGGTGTCGACCATGAACCGGCCGGCATTCTCGAGGAAGAAGCCCGAGCGCGACGAGAAGTCGCGCAGGTGTGGGAACGACATGCGCGCCGTGTGGAGCAGCCGTAGGGCGCCCGACTCCTCGAGGAACGGCCGCGGCAGCCCGCCCTGCTCCTCTTCCGGCCGCGGCCGGTAGACGGCCTTCGTCAGCAGTTCGTGTTCGAACGAGCAGAGCACCTCAGGCACGGTCATCTCCCGCGGAGGTGAACCGTGAACGGTGAACGGTGAACGGTGAGCGGCGATGCGTCCCTCCCCACTGTTCACCGTTCACCGTTCACCGTTCACCGTTCACCGTTCACCGTTCACCTCCACGCGTTCACTGCCCCCCGTCCTGCCGCACGTTGCGGTTGAAACCCTCGCTGTCGCCGCTGAGGATGCGGTCCGTGGCGCGGCGGCCGAGGTCCACGAAGCGGCGCGCGCGGGTGCGCAGCTCGGCCAGGTTGTCGCCGCCGGCCGGGGCGTCGCCGCCACCGCCCGGTGGCGCTTCGAGCGAACGCTCACGCTGTTCCATCGGTTCCTCCTCCGGCCCCCGCCGGCACCAGCCCGGGGGCTCCGTTGATCGCGTCGCCGGGTGCAACCGACCACTCGGCGTCTTCCAGCCCTTGCAGCTCGGCGACGATGTCGTCGAGCTCTCGATCAGGATCGAACAGACCGGGTAACGCGGCCCGGGTGTAGCCGTAGGGGCAGTCCAGCCGGAGCTTGACCGTGCTCGGCCAGTGCTGCCCGGCGGCACGGCGGCGGAGCGTAACGTGGTCCCAGTCCACCGCCGAGACTTCATCCGGCGGCACGTTGCGAAGCAGCATCGCCCGCGCCCAGGCCCGGGTGTCCTCGGGCGGCTGGAAGAAGCTGCGCCGGATGTCGTCCTCGCTCGCCACCTGGTCCAGCAGGCCCTCGTGCAGGTAGGCGTGGTAGAGTCCCTCGCCCGGGTCGATGCTGGCGTAGAGGTGGTCGAGCGTCTTGATGTCCGGGCTGTCCCAGTCGAGGCCGCGCTCGTCGATGGCCTGCTCGAGGAGCAGCCGTTTGAGGGGCCAGTCCAGCCGGCCCGCCAGCTCCCACCACTCGCCCCGTCCGAGGGTCTCGAGCACCTCGCCGTGGAGCCTCAGGATGTCCTCGGCATGGGGCACGATCCCCTCGCACCCGCCGGCCTCCACGAACCGTGCCGCCG
Organism: Armatimonadota bacterium; assembly: GCA_016183835.1. GTDB lineage: Bacteria > Armatimonadota > UBA10988 > UBA10988 > UBA10988 > JACPDV01. Next base: position 7,053 of record JACPDV010000005.1, on the reverse strand, counting down.
CTTCGTGGAAGCTCCTTTGCAGCTCGACCGCCGAGACACGCCGGCGGTCGATCAGCGCCGCGCGGGCCTGCAGGTCGGGGTCGTGGCTGAAGGCCTCCAGGGCCGCCAGCGGGTCGTCGAGCAGCAGCGAGGGGTCGAGCTCCTCCTCGGCCTCGAGCATCGCCGCGACGATCTGCAGCATGCCGGCCTTGAGGAGCAGCGCGACGTGCTGCAGGTTGGCGTCGTAGAAGATCACGTGCAGCCGGGCGATGCCCGGGAGGAGCAGCTCGTAGCGCCCGGCGAGCGGCTCGTCGCGCGTGTTGATCAGCGGCCGGCGGTGGGTGGTCTGCGGCCCGCTGATGGTCTCCACGAAGTCGGCGCGCTGCGAGAGCTGGAACCGGCACGGCTCGCGGTGGTTCTCCGCGCCCACCTTGCCCTGCCCGGCGAAGACGATGCTCGAAACCTGGTACGAGGCCAGCCAGAGCATCTGCCACAGCTTCTCGTGCAGGATCCGCTGCCAGCATTCGCCGCTGATCAGCACGTTGGTGTGAGTGCCCCACGAGTTGCCGAGCCCGTCGCTGTTGTTGGCCAACACCACCAGGCGGTTCTCGCGCAGGCGCTGATTGCAGAGCACGCGCGCCTCGTCGGCGAGGCGGAGGTAGGCGTGGCGCACGGCCACGTAGTCGTAGGCCGACCTGACCTCCGGGAGCGCCAGCTCGAGGTGGTTCATGTCGATGTAGATACACCCGCCGGTATCGGGCTGCCAGCGGCGGGTGTTCTCCCAGTAGACGTTGGTGCTCTCGTAGCCGTAGTCGTAGCCGCCGGCGGCGGCGATGGTGCCGGCGGCGGGGCGCGGGGTGTACCACGAGCTGCCGCGGAGGGGGAGCCCGTCGATGCGCTCGAGGAGCGCCCGCGCCGCGACGCCGCCGGAGCCGCTCACGGCCGCGGCCGCCGGGCCCTGCAGCAGGTTGCACAGCTCGCCGTCTTCGCCCAGGATCTTGGGCAGGCGGAGGCCCGTCATGGCAGCTCCTCTCCCGCGGTGACCCGGTAGAGGTGCGGATTGCTCACGCGGCGCTCAGCGCGGAGCCGCTCCACCGCGACCACGTCGTTGTCGTCCTCCAGGCCGGCGAGGTAGGACCGCACGTTGCTCGGCCGGAGCAGGCCGGACAGCTTGTCGAGCGCGTCGGACACGGCGGCCACCATGTCGTCCGCGCGCACCCCCGTCCCGCCGCCGAGCGCGTGGCGGTGGAAGCCCCGGTCGCAGGCCTCCTTGCAGACCTGCTCGATCAGCCGTCCGGAGATGAGCTGCTCCGCGCGCACCACCTCGGTCTTCCCGTCGCGGAACCGCAGCCGGCTCAGCTCGGTGTCGGCGTTGCGGGCGTAGAGCATGCCCACGGCCGTGTCGATCAGCTCCTCGCGGGTGGCCGCCGCGACCTTGCCGTTGGGGTGGTACGGCAGTTGCGGGTCGAGGTGGATGGCGAAGATCTCGCGGGCTCCCGCGCAAGTCGGCGCGGGGAGGTGGATCTCGACCTCGCCGAGCCGCGCCCGCGCGGCGCTGTCGAGCAGGTCCGGCCGGTTGGTGGCGGAGATGATCACCAGGCGAAGCTGCCGCTCGAAGCCCTCCACCTCGGCCAGCAGGGCGGCCAGGAACTTGTCGCTGTGCTGGCCGTTGATGCTGCCGCGGTGGCGGGCAATGCTCTCCACCTCGTCGAGGAAGAGGGCAGCCATGCCGCCCTCGCCGGCGGCCGCCTTCAGCGCCGTGAAGCAGGCTCGGATGCGCTGCTGCGTGACGCCGACGTAGGGGTCCTCGAACTCGCCCGGCTTGACCACCGCGAACTGGCAGGTCTGCCCGGTCATGCGCGAGATCTCGGCGGCCGCGATGCGCGCCAGCGTCGTCTTGCCGTTACCCGGGGGGCCGTCGAGGAGGATCCGCTTCTCCCCGCTGATCTTGTACTGCTTGGCCAGGTCGGGGTACGCCAGGCTGGCGGTCATCGCCCAGATCATGCGCTCCAGGGCCTTGTGCTGCCCGCCCAGCCGGCTGCGGTCGATGTCGGGCGCCTCGGTGATGAAGAACTGCTTGCCCTCGGCGCGGTCGAGCCGCTCGAACACCAGGTTGCCGCGCGGGTCGAAGCGCACCAGGTCGCCGGCCTCGAGGCTGTCGGGATCCACGTAGGCGGTGAGGCGGGCCACGTGGCTCTCCTCGCGCACCCGCACCTCGGCGCGGCCGTCGGCAAGGAGACGCTCGAAGCGCGCGGTCTCCCCGTAACGCGGCGGGCCATCCGGCGAGACGCCCACCACCGCGCTCAGCTCGGGCGAGAGGTAGACCTCGTCGCCGACGCCGAGCCCGGCCAGGTCCACGCCGTCGGCCACGCCGATCACGCGCTCGGTGGTCTGCTGGAGCACCCGCACGCGCAGGCCCTCCGGCGTGTCGAGGGTGCTCAGGAGCACACCGGGGAACCAGGGCGGCGCGCTGAGCCGGCGGACGATGGCCTCCAGCTCGCCGATGGCCTCGCGCGCCTGGTGGGCCGCCCGGGAGTCTTCCATGCGCCGGCGCTCGAGGCCCTCGATCAGCTCCACGAGCCGCAGGTCGGTCTCGAACCCGGCCTCGTCGCCCTCGCGACTGGCCTGGATCAGGTGCACCTTCTCCGGCGCCGGGAGCGCGCCGCTGCCCACCATGCGCAAGAGGGCGTCATCAAGTCCCGGTCGTCGTGACATGGCTCATCTCTCCCATCGCCAGCGTCGCGGCCAGCTCCTCGGCCACCAGGTGGAACCCGCGCTCGACCACCGCCGCCTCGCGCCACCCGAACACGGAGAACCGGGTGGCCCAGCCGCCGTCGGCGAGCGCCGTGTCACTGACGACTAACGCCGCAGCCCACGGCTGCGGGAAGGTGGCGGTCATCACCCCCACGTCGGCGCCGCTGAAGAACGCCGCGTCGCCCACCGGGTCGGTCTCGGCGTCGTCGGCCTGCCAGGCGCGATTGGGGTGGTGATGCTCCCACCCCAGGGCCAGCTCGCCGCGCCCGCGCAGCTCGATCGCCGCGCTGGCCGCCATCCAGGCCTCCGGGGTGATCCGCAGACTCGCCGCGGTGGCCTCGGTGTGCTCGGGGCGGAACGGCACGAGCGCGGTCATCACGGCGAACACCTCCGGCACGCTCGGGTCGTGGTAGAGGTGCCCCAGCAGGATCCCGCCGGACTCGATGTCCGGGTGCCGCACCCGCAGCTCCGCCGCGTCGAGCAGCACCTCGGGCAGAAAGAGGACCGGGAAGTCGTGCCCATCGGCCGGCCCGATGAAGCTCGCCCCGGCCACCGCCGCGGCCAGTCGCCCCGGCCGCAGCGGCAGTTCCCGAGGCACCTCCCGCAGGACGAACCCCTGCGCCTCCTCGACCTCCCTCTCCGCTCGGCCCGCGTAGGCCTCCACGCGGTAAGTGAAG
>JACPDV010000005.1:0-3636 GCA_016183835.1 Armatimonadota bacterium | reverse complement strand
CACGCGTTAAGTGAAGGTCTCCCCTGCCTCCAACAGTCCGTCCTTGACCAACGGCGACGAGAGCGCGCGGGCGAGCGGCTTCCAGTACTCGATGCTCAGCCCGTGTTGCTCGCCCCCGCCGTTGACGGCAAACGTCACGTCGAAACCGGACAGGTACGGCGGTCCGGTCTCCGGGTGCCAGCGCGGAGCGACCTGGCCGTCGCCCGGCTGGCAGAACTCCGCGCCGTGGCGCCGGACGCCCTGGAACCAGGCCCACTCGAGCGCGCTGGCCCAATCGGGCTCGAACCTCACGCGCCGGAGCGCGGTGCCGTCGCGCTTCAGCAACTGGATCACGTACAGCATGTCGCCGCCGGGTTCCGCTGCCACGCTCTGTCTCCGCCCGCCTCGCTCCGCGGCAGAGAGGGTGCCCGCCGGGAGGGACTCGGACGAGCCCCTCCCGGAGGCGGCCGCCTCAGCCGGCCTCGATGTCCGGGACCAGCCGCACGGTGTCGTGCTCCTCGAGGCACTCGCCGATCACTTCCTGCGGAAGCAGCCGGCGGGCCTCCTCCTGGTGCATCGCCGCCCAACTGAGCGGCTGGCCGTTGCTGTCGAAGCTCGGGAGCCGCAGCTTGGGCACCAGGCCTTCGAGGAGCTCGCCGATGGTCCGGTCGGCCGGCGCGGTGAGGTCCACCGCGCGCTGGCCGTCCAGCCCCACCACGCGCACCGTGCGCTCCTGAGGCTTCTCCTGGACCGAAGTGGCCATGATCGGTCCTCCTTTCGCGTGCCGGCACAGGCGCCAGCGCCTCCGCCTCGCGCGCGCAGCGCGCCGCCACGGAGAGGGCCGCCAGCACCTCGTGCAGCTCGGCCGGCGCCGGCACCACCGGCAGCTCCACCTCCCACCCCGCCGCGCCGTCCGCCAGCCACCCGCGCGCCAGGCGGTACACCGCGTTGCCGCGGAGGAGCAGCGTGGCCACCGCCGCGCGGCACTCGGCCGGCGCCCCGGCGAGCTCCTCGAGCATCGCGGCCCGCGCGCGGAGCCGGCTCCCCCACGTCTCCAGCTCGGCCTGATACAGCCCGCCCGGCGCCTCGAGGCTGACGCGGCAGCCGCCGGCGCGACTGGACGCGGGCCAGCCGGCGCGCTCGCACAGCTCGGCCGGGTCCCAGGTGGACTCGTCCGGCTCTTCCGCCCGCGTCCGTCCGCGCTGGTCGGCCAGCCGGTCCACGTCGGCCAGCCACACCGGCAGCACCTCCGGCCCGCGGCCGGCCTCGCCTGTCACCGGCCACTCGCCGCGCCAGGCCAGCCGCCCGTCGCGCCGCTCGATGGGCTTCAGCGCGCCCCACGGCAGCTCGCCGGAGACGAGCGCGGAACGGTCCGGCAGCCGCCCGGCGACCGCCTCGATCGCCAGCCAGCCGTCGTGCAGCCGCACGCCGGCCCGCAGGCCGCGCCGCGTGGACACCTGCCACTCGCCCGGGCCGGCGTCCGTCACCCGCGCGGCGGCGGAGCGGAGGGCGTCGGCGCAGTCACGGGTCAGGTCGGACAGCGCGATCATGTCTGCTCCTCCGTTTCCACCTCGCGGACGTTGAGGCAGTCGTGCTCGCTCACGGTGCGCTTGCGGTAGGCGATGATGTCCGCCACCTGCAGGAGCAGCTCCACCAGCGACATGCCGGGGTAGATGTGGCCGGGGCAGATGGCCGGCGGGCGGATATTGGGGTGGAAGATGCTCGGCGGCGCCAGGTAGGTCAGCACCAGGAAGGGATCGGCGCGGATCAGGTAGTCGTCGGGGAAGCGGAAGTGGACCAGGTGGTCGTGGGCCTCGCCGATCCCCGCGGCGTCGCGCGTGAACGAGCGCAGGTGGAACACCGCCAGGTACTCCTGCGGCAGGTCGAGGTTCTCCGGCCGCAGCTCGAGCACGTCGCTGCCCTCGGCCAGCGCCATGCCCTCGCTGAGCTGCTGCCGCAGGAAGCCCTCCAGCACCTTGTCGTCCATCGTCGTCTCCCGGTGTCTGCCAAGGAGGGGGCAGGGGGAGGTCCCTACCATCATCAGCAACCCCCTCCTTGCCGGCGAGGGGGCAAGGGCAGGTTTCCGCCCATCCCACAAGCCATATCCCGCGCCCTGCTGCGGACAGGACCTCCCCCTGCCCCCTCCTTGGCAAGGAGGGGGCACGGATCCGCCGCGCGGATTGCCACCAGCTCCAGCCACGCTCCGCCGACGCCCAGCAGGTCGCCCGGCCGGAGGCCGACCGACCGCACCGTCCGCCCGTCCGCCGGCACCCGCTCGCGCACCCACTCGCCACGCACTTCCAGCCACTGCCCGCACGCCCGGCAGGTCGACGCGACGCGGGTCACGCGGCCCATCAGCCACAGCCCCTGCCGCTCCCGGCCGCAGCCGGGGCAGGCCAGCCGCGTGACGAAGCGATGCCCCTCGCAGCGCACCTCGCCGCCCGCGCCGGCCAGCTCCGCGAGGGTCAGCCGCCCGCCGCGCCAGTCGAGCGGCTCCGGCCAGTAGGCCCGGTGGTCGAACCGGCATTGCGGGTTGTGGGTCAGCGCCACCACCTGGGCCGTGCCCTGCTCGGCATCGAACAGGATCTCCCGGCCTGCCCGGCTCAGGTCGCCCGCCAGCATCCGGGCGCCCTCCACCGCCTGGAGCGCCGCGGCCAGTGCGCCCATGCCGTGCCCCACCTCCGCCTGCGAGGCGCCCGCCGGGCGCTGCAGGGCGCAGGGGTAGAGCGCCTCGGAAGCCGTGCGGTAGTGCTGCTCGGACCACCCGCAGAGGTAGCACGGCATGCCCGGCTGCGCAGGGCCGAACACGGTCACCCGCGCCAGTGAGCCGCGGATGCCGGCGTCGATCCAACGGAGACCGAGGCGCCACGCGAGGTGGCAGTTGACCCACTGCCGCGCCAGGCGGTTGTCCACGGTGGTGAAGAGCAGGTCGCAGCGCAGCGCGCCCTGGGGCAGGTCCTCCACGGCGGCGACCAACGCCTCGACCTCCAGCACCGGCCGCACAGCGCGGGCGTGGGCCGCCTGAACCCTCGCCTTGGCGCGGCCGAGCGCGGCGCGGGTGACGTTCTGGCCCTCCAGGTTGTGCGGCTCGTAAGCGTCGGGATCGACGATGGTGAGCCGGCCCACGGCGGTGAGGCGCGCGGGCTGATCGCCCAGGTAGGAGCCGATCCGTCCGGCGCCGATGACCACGGCGTGAGCGCTCATCAGCCGAGCTCCTCCGGGGTCCAGCGGAAGCCGCCGTCGAGCGGCGTGGCTTGGTCGCAGGTGGCGCACTTGGGCGCGTAGTTCCAGCAGGGGCGCGCCTCGGTCTGGTGGTGCCAGACCCCGCACTTCGGGCATTGCACGGCCGGGTGGCCGTCGCCGATGGCCTGCTTGCAGCGCGGGCAGCGGGCGGCGCGGCCGGTGGGCTGGTAGGGCCGCACCGTGGCCGGCTGCTCGGTGGAAAAGTAGGCGAACCAGGCCGCCGGGCCGCCGGTCTCGAGCCGCACCTCGTCGCGGTCCTCGAGCACCTGGAGGCCGAGGGAGACCGGCACGCCGTTGAGCCAGACGCGCGCGCCGTGGCCCGCCACCAGCGCCCACTCGCCGCTCTGCAGGCGATGGAGGAGCACGCTGCGGGGGGCGTCGTGGGCCGTGGCGGCCGCGGGCGCGCCGGGCGAC
>JACPDV010000261.1 GCA_016183835.1 Armatimonadota bacterium | reverse complement strand
GTTGACGCGGCTGAGGTAGTTGCCGGTGAGCATGCCGCCGCTGACCAGCCCGGTCGGATACCAGCCGAAGGTGACGCCGTCGAGGCTGCTCCGCCCGAGCGCGGCGAGCCGTCCGCCCCAGCCGTTGTAGAAGATGGGCTTCCGGCAGCCGGTCTCGCGCACGGCGACGGCCAGGGCGTCCACGTACTGCACCACTTGGTCGTCGGTGATGTTGGGCGGGTAGATCGGCTCGTTGATCAGCTCGAAGCAGAGGATGGCCGGGTCCTCACCGTAGGCCTGCTCCGTCTCGGGATTGCGGTGCCGCACGAACTGCTGCAGGTACCGGCACTGCGCGGCCCGCGGCTCACCGGGGTCGGTGACCATCTGCGGCATCGGGAAGAAGGTCGAGAAGCCGGGCGAGTCGCCCGGCACCTGCCACCAGGCGATGGGCGTCAGGACAGTGTGGAAGCCGCGCTTCGCGGCTTCGGCGATCAGGTGGTCGAGCAGGGCGAGATGCTCGTTCTCGAGCAGATTGCCGGCCCGGTCGCTGATCTCGCGGTCGAACACGTGCAGCCGGAGCGCGGTGAGCCCGAGGCGCTGGAGGTGGAGCAGATCCTGATCGATGACCTTGCGCGGATCGAGGCGCAGCTCCTTCAGCACGTGGTAGTCGATGGAGCACGGCGGGTAGTAGTTGACACCGAAGACGGCGACCTCGGTGCGGGTGTCGGCCCAGCGCATGACGCCGTCCGGCCCGACCACCGCCTGCGGCACGGCCGGCGCCGCGGCCAGCAGCGACAGGCAGCACGCCAGCGTGGTCATCGCACGGCCCTCTACGGTCCGGTCAGCGGGCGGCGGGGAGCCCGCTGACGGTCTGCCCGGCGACCACGGTGATGCGGAAATCCGAGGTGGTGCCGCCCAGCGCCGCCGGGAGTGTGATGCGCAAGGTGTAGGTGCCGGCCTGCAGGTCGCCGAAGCGGTAGGTGCCGGTGGCGCCGGTCTGGCCGGAGAGCTGCAGCTCGAGCAGGCTGACCAGGGCGCCTTGCACCGGCGTGGTGGCGTCGGTGGTTTCGCTCGCCGAGCCGAGGATCAGGATCCGATGGTCGCTCGTGCGCTCGAGGATCACGCCCTGAATGGCGGCGCCCTCGCCGACGGCGAAGGCGGAGCCAGGCGTGGTGCCGCCGCCGAAGAAGTCGGCGAACGGATTCGGTCCGCCCGAGCCGCAGCCGGCGAGCAGCCCCATCGCCAACAGCGTCGCCAGCCGCATCGTCGTTTTCACCACGCTACTCTCCTTGCCGTCAGTCCCGCGGGGACGCCGGCTCGAACGCCCGCCACAACCGGCCCACCCGCCGCAGACTGCGGATGGACCCCGGACCCGAGGCCCACAGCCCGGCGGCGCAGACCAACGTCATCACCACCCACGCACAGGTGCCGAGCAACGCCGTGTGGCGGAACACGGCCGCGGAGCGGAACTCGGAGGCCACCGCCCCGGCCATCAAGACCACGAACAGGCCCGCGGCCTGCAACCCCAGCACGCCGCCCACCGCCATGTTGGTCCCGTTCGCCCGCGACTCATACCGCGCCGTGCCCAGGAACGCCAGCGACGCCGTGGCCACCACCAGTCCGAGCAAGTAGAGCCCGGCCATCGCCGCCACCGCCATCACGGTCCAGTGCAGGCTGGCCACCGCCCAGATTGCCAGCGCCGCCAGGATCAGCGACAGCATCTCCAGCGCCGGGTAGACGTGACCGATGACGAACCCGTCGGCCACTTCCCGGTCGCTCATGTCGCTCAGCAGCAGGAAGCCCAGCGAGCCCGCCAGCCGCTCTTCGGTGACCATCTTCCCGGCCAAGGTCGCCGTCCACGACAGCAGGACCACGGCCGCCACGCCGCCCAGCAGCGCGACCTCGCTCAAGACCGCCGCCGGCCCGGGCGTGAGGTCGGCCACCCCGAACAGCCCGTTCGCCATCCCGGCGCCCATGTCCTGCAACCACCCGGCCGACAGATAGAGCGTGATGGGGAGCCACCCGAGCGTCGTTGGAAACGGGACCTTCCCGCACGTCCACGAGAGCACGAGCGGCACCAGTCCGCACGCCGCCACCCCGATCATCACCGCCGCGAGCAGCCCCGTCAAGCCCCGCCGCCGCATCACGCGGTGCGCCTTGACCGCCAGCGGGTTGTCGCGCCAGCGCCGCGGGAGCAGCGCCCAGAACACCGACGCCCGCTCCACCGCCGACCGCACCGGCCGCGCGGCGGGCGCCGGCCGCAGCTCCGCCAGCCCCACCGCCACGGCGGTGAGCAGCCCGAACAGCGCCGCCCCGGCGATGCACAGCGGGTGCCAGCCGAAGAACAGCGCGAAGAACGGCCCCGCCATCGAGGAAGCATGGCTGATCCGCACTACCAGCCAGACCAGCCAGAGGAGCCCCAGCACCGTCAGCGCGCCGGTGGCGGAGGTCTGCTTCGCCCGGCCCTCTTCGCCGCGCTCCTTGAGCCGGCGCCGCTCGCGGCTGAGCCCGAGGTACAGCCCGGCCGAGATCCACGCCGTGGCGAGCAGCGTGGCGGTGGCGGACCACGGGCCCGGCGACGGGGGCGCGCCGCCGAGCCCCACCGCACCCGCCGCCCACAGGAGGGGTGCGCCGAGCGCGAACAGCGTGGCGTCGAGCAGCCGCAGCCCGGCCTGCGCCAGCGGCCCGGGCCACCGCCGGCCCGCCCACCAGAGCCAGTGCCAGGCCGGCTCCCGCGTGGTCCGCAGGTTGCGGAAGAGGACCAGCATGAAGACGAAGTGCAGCCCGTACCAGATGCGCAGCGCGCGGTCCGGGAGCACGTTGCAGCCCCACCACAGCCCGGTGAGGAGGAAGACTAGCAGCAGCACGAGCGGCGTGGAGACGGCGCTCGGCGGCACCGCGCGCTCCTCGCTCCCTTCGCACAGCCGCTCCCACGAGGCCAGCCAGCGGGCGGCGGCGCCGAGCAGGAGCACCGCCATCAGCCAAGGTCCGACCCAGGTGTGCCCGGCGAAGAACTCGCGGTGTGCGGCCAGCAGCTCGCCCAGCCCGAGCGGCCAGGTGAGGATCGAGATCCCGGTCAGCCCGAACAGCCACGACAGCAGCCCGCACAGCGACGGGCCGGCGAACACCGCCACCACCAGCCCGCCGATCACGGGCGCCACCCGCCGCGCCGGGCTGCGCCCCGCCGCCTCCTCGCCCGACGGTGCCTGCGGCGCGATCACCAGGCAGAGCGTCAGGATGACCAGCACTGCCCGCCCGGCGCCCGCCGCGGAGAGCCCCAGGATGGGCATCAGGAGCACCAGCAGCGGCAGCATCGGCACGGCGCAGAGCGCCACGTAGAGCAGCGGCCAGGCGGTGAGGAGGGTGGCGATCCGGGCCCGCGTGAGCGGCGTGGCGAAGACCAGCTCGAGGGTGCGCTGCTTCTCCTCCATCCACGTCTGGCCGCGCGCCAGCCAGGAGCAGGCGAGCAGCATGCCCCAGCCCATGATGCCCACCACCACCTGCCCGGTCCAGCGGCTGACGGAGCCCAGCAGGCTCGACGAGACGGGGATCTCGAGCTCCGCCAGCGCGGTGCGCACCGACGGCAGGAGCAGCACCTGGCAGACCACGAACGTGAACAGGAACAGCCCGATGCTCAGCCCGGCGAGGAACAGCGGCCCGACCAGCGGCCCCTGGCCCCGCCGGCACGCGCGCCGCCACTCGCGCAGGAGGAAGGGATTCCCCCAGCGTTCCACGCAGCCGGTCATCAAGTCCCTGTCAGGAGCCGCCGCCATGGCTTGCCTCGAAACGCCGGCGCCGTTCCTCTAGTCCCAACGGAGCCGCCGGCGCCCAGGTTTCCAGCGCCCCTCCTGAGGCCCGAAAGCCCTCGGCCAGGGCGCGGTACTCCTCACGGTAACGCGCCAGCACCGCGGTGTAGCTCAGTTCGTCCGGTGGTGTCTCCGCACCTCCCACGATCTGCACGCGCCGCGAACCGGGTGGCGCCTCGACCCAGCCGTCGCGCACCTCGGCCCGCTGGCCGTCCACGCTGGCGCCCGTCGCCCGCCAGCCCCACGGCACCCGTACACAGACCGCCGCCGGCGCCGGCGTGAGGCCCTCGGGCAGCTTCACCTCGAACCCATCCGCGGTGCGCGTCAGCGCCGTGGTCACCGGGCCGAACCGCGTCGGCACGCCGCGGGCGAGGAGGCCCTCCCCCACCCCGAGCCACGCCGGCGAGACCACGCCGAACAGCCGCAGCCGGTCGCCGTCCGCCCGCACCAGCATCTCCCGCAGCAACTGCACGGTCTCGGCAGTGACCTCCGGGTCCCAGAGCGGCGCCCAGCGGTCCAGCCGCTCCCGCCGGCCCCACTCCGCCGGCACAGCCTCGGCGAAGCCGTGGAACGCGCTGGAGTGCAGCAGCAGCCCGTAGAGCAGCGCCAGCGCCTGCCGCGGGTGGTTGTCGCGCACCTCCAGCCGGGCACGGCGCGCCGACATCGCCAAGCTGAGCCCCACCTCCTCCGGCCCCGACCGGTAGGCCACCAGCCCGCGCTGGAGCTGCGCGCCGAGCAACGCCCGCTCCGCGGGCGGCGACAGCTCCGGAAGCGGCACCTCGCTGTAGCCGCGCAGCCGGACCATCGCCGCGCCGTAGGTCTCGCCCACCGCGGCCTCGGGCACCTTGATCGCCGGCTGCGCGCCGAGCCAGCGGGCCCACAACGTGGTCGCCCGCAGCGCCAGCTCGTCGAAGTCGGCGCGGCGCAGCGCGGGCCGCGCCAGGGCGGTGGTGAACGCCCCCTCGGGCACCCGGAAGGTGAGCGAGCGGCGCTGCCCAGCCTGGAGGCCTTCCGCCTGCGGTGGTTTGACCGCTGGCTGAGGGGCCTGCCCAACGGCGCTGAGCAGGACCCACCCGTCAAGCTCTTCGTCATGGGCGGCGGGACCGGGCG
>JACPDV010000023.1 GCA_016183835.1 Armatimonadota bacterium | reverse complement strand
CGCCGCAGGTCGGGGTGCCCGTCGAAGACCACGCCGAGGAGGTCGTAGCACTCGCGCTCGTGCCAGTTGGCCGCCTCCCAGACGTCCGCGCACGAGGCGGCGTGCGGCTCCGCGCGGTCGACCTTGACCCGCAGGATCAGCCGCCCGTAAGCCGGCGGCTCGGGCAGGCTCTCGAGGAAGTAGACCACGTCCAGGTGCGTCAGCCGGTCCACTCCGCCGAGGAGCGTCAGGAAGTTGAGCCCCTGCTCGGCCTTCAGCCACGCGGCCACCTCGCCGATCCGCTCGGGCGCGATGTCGAACTCGGGCATCTCGTGGCGCTGCCGCCGCTCGCCGACCGCGTCACCGAAGTGCTTTCGCAGCGCGGCCTCGAGCGCGTCCACCACGGCGTCGGGGTCCGTCTCGGACATCGGCTACTCCCAGTCGAACGCGCCGCGGCGCAGGGCGAAGAGCCACCCCACGAGCAGGATGGCGGCGAAGACGAACATCTCCATCAGGGCGAACCAGCCGCGGCCGACATGACTCAGGTCGCGCACCACCACCGCCCAGGGGATCAGGTACACCACCTCCACATCGAACACCACGAAGACGAGGGCGAAGATGTAGAAGATGATCCGGAACTGCACCCACGCCCGCCCGGAGGGGCGCTCCCCGCACTCGTAGGTGACGAGCTTCTCGGCGTGCGGATGGTGCGGCCGGAGGAGCCAGCTCGCGCCCAGCGTGCCGCCCACGAAGAGGCAGCCCAGGACGAAGAAGATCCCAACCCCGAGATATCCGTCGGCCATGGGCAGACCCCGAGAAAACCGCTTCGGAAGCCGCTTTGTGCGGCACAGGACCTAGTATAACGCCGCCCCGATCGGGCGTCAACGCCGGCTCGGCTGAGCGTATTGCCACCGGCGCCGGGAGTCTTCTCTGCTCCTCCCCCTGTGAAGCGGGGGGAGGCGGGAGGGGGGTCCTCCAGCCGCCGCGAACCGGCCGGAAACCCCCTCCCCGTCCCTCCCCCGCTTCGCAGGGGAGGGGGCTTCCGCGGTCGACGCCACGCCCTCGGCCGGTCAGTCGGTGGGGTCGTAGCGCCGGTAGGCCGCCGCCGCCAGCGCCAGTGCCGGCAGCGCCAGCGCGCCCGACAAGGCGGCGGCCGCCGCCCCCACCACGAGCCCGGCGCAGCCGTACATCCACAGCGCCACCCCGACCGCGACCTGCACCACCAGCAGCACGCCGGTGCCGACGATCCAGAGCACCCCGGCCACCAGGTTCTGCAGCGAGTTCTGCGGGTCGGAGAACCCCAGCGACAGCCCGAACCCGTAGATGCTCAGCAGCCACACCAGCGGCGGCACGCCCACCAGGAGCGCCACGCAGAGCTGCGGCTCCACACCCGGCGCGGCCAGCACCAGCACGCCGAACCCCACCGCCAGCGCCGGCAGCCACAGCGCCGGGGCGTGGATCGTCTGGCACAGCACCACGTGCCAGGCCGGCAGCGGGAACGGCCGCAGCAGGTTCGCGCGCTGCAGCTCGCCCTGGTGGGCGCGCAGCATCACGGTGTTGGCAACGAAGAGGAGGTAGAGCACCATCAGGGGGCAGTAACGCGCCAGCTCCGGCTCGCCCACGCGCCGCAGGCCCAACGCCACCCCCAGCGGCAGCAAGACGGTCACCGCCACGAACGCCAGCGCCGGGCTGCGGCCCGAGCGGAGCGCCAGGACCACGTTGCGCCACAGGAGCACCCCCGCGTGCCGGCCGAACGGCGCGAGCTGGCTCAAGCCCGGCCGGAACCGCGTCCGCCGCCGCTGCAGCATCAGCGCCCGGGCCGACGCCATGCTCCCGGTCTTCATCGCCTGCCGCACGTCGTACCAGAACACCGCCGAATCCGTGCTCGGCTCGTAGAGGTTCTCGGGCCGCCGCACCACGGCCAGCCAGCTCAGCCCGGCGAGGAGATAGAGCACGCCCAGCTTGACCGCGGCATAGGCCGGTGCGCCGAGAACCCCGGCCGCCATGAACTGCCAGGTCAGCGCCGCGGGCAGGCAGATCACGGTGCCCGACGCTGACTGCAGCGTGTCCACCACAGCGCCCGCCGAGCCGTTGGCCCAGCCCGTCGCCAGGATCGCCGCCAGCGCCACGAAGGCCGCCTTCACCCCGCCCGGCAGCAGCTTCACCCGCTCGCCGTGGAAGGTGATGAGGACCGCCAGCAGCGTGCCCACGTTGGCCAGCAGCACCGTGTAGGCGAACAACGCCGCACCGGCGCAGAGCATCGTCCGCGAGGGGCAGGCGCCGATGGCACCTGCTACCTTCGATCTGCCGACGCTGCCCGTACTCTTGAATCCCTGATGCGCTGGGCTGGTGAGAAGGGCGTGCGTCTGGCCCATCTGGAAGTGATACCTGCTACCCTGGAGGATGTCTTCCTGGCCCTCACCGAAGAGCAGGCGGGGCATGAAACTCCTGATCTGGCTTGAGCTGCGGAAGCTGAGGAACCAACTCCGGGCGATCGTCCGGTCGCCCGTGAAGCTGCTCGGCGCGCTCTGCGTGGTGGGCTGGCTGGCGTTGATGGTCGTCGCCCAGGCGGTGGCGCACCACGAGCAGCCCGGGGGCGGCGAGGTCTTTGCGAGGCTCCACCAGAACGTGGCGGCGGGGCTGTTCGCCCTGCTGCTCCTGAGCACGTATGCCGTGCGCGACTGCTCTTGCAGCGCCGCCAGATCTCCTTCGGCCACTTTGCGCCCGCGGTTGAGGATCAGGATGCGGTCACACAGCTCCTCGGCGCTGGCCAGGATGTGCGTGCTGATCAGCACCGCCCCCCCGGCGTCCCGGTGCTGCCGGAGGAGCGCGGTCACCTCCCGCTGCCCCCGCGGGTCGATCCCCACCAGTGGCTCGTCCAGCATCAGGAGCCGCGGCTCGTGGATCAGCGCGCAGGCGATGGTCATCTTCTGCCGCATCCCTTTGGACAACGTGAGCACAAGCTCGCGGCGTTTTTCCGCCAGCCCGAAACGGGTCAGCAGATCGTCGGCGCGCTCCGCGAAGCCGTCCATCTTGGCGTAGGCGCGGGCGACGAACTCCAGGTGCTCGGCCACGGTCAGCATCTCGTAGGGATGCGGCACCTCGGGGACGAACCCGAGTGCGGCCTTGGCCAGCTCCTCGTCGCGGGCCAAGTCGTGCCCGTCCACGACGATGCTCCCGGCGGTGCACTGCACGATCCCGGCGACGCAGCGGAGGACGGTGGTCTTCCCAGCGCCGTTCGGCCCCAGCAGGCCGAGGATCTCGCCGCCGTGAACCGCGAAGCTCAGGTGGTCGACGGCGCGGAGCCGGCGGTAGTCTTTGACCAGCCCGTCGACGCGGAGCATCACCGCGCCTCCCAGCGCCGCTCCTCGGCGGCCAGCCATTCGCGGTAGTCGAGCGGGCCCGCCGGCGGGTCGCCCAGCCCCGCCGCCCGCCGCCAGGCGAGGAGCGGGTGCGCCCGCTCGCGCTGCGGCAGCTCCACGCGCCGCCCGGTGGCCGCCGACTCGAACATCCCCATCAGGATCTCCAGCACGTGGAGTGCGGTCGCCCCGCTGCACTCGTGGTCGCGCCCGGTGTCCAGGGCCTGCACGTACTCCTCGACGAAGGCGTAGTCTTCGGCTTCGGCGCCGCCCTCGGGCGACCAGCCCGGCGGGGGCTCGGCAGGCAGCTCCTCCCACCGGTCGCGCTCGCCGTCCGGGACATGATGCGGCACCGGCAGCCAGTACGCCCGCTGCCCGCGCCAGTGGAGCTTGCCCTCCGTGCCGTGGATCACGATCCCGTAGGCGTTGCTGTCCACCTGTGGGAACCGCTGCTGCCGCACCGCGGCCGTCAGGCCGCCGGCGAAGGAGAGGAGGGCCACCAGCCGCTCGCCGAGCACCGCGCCCATGCCGCCGGCGGCCCACACCACGTCCTCGGGCGTCACCGGCCGCCCGCCGCTCGTCGCCGTGGCTGTCACGCTGTGGCACGGGCCGGTCAGGCGGAGCACGGCGTTGAGCAGGTGCGTGCCGATGTTCATCATCCCGTAGCCGCCATAGTAACCCTTGCACGAGCCGTCGAGGTGGAGCAGGTCGCCGATCCGGCCCTCGTCCACGGCACGCGCCACGGCCCGGAAGGCCGGGCCGACGCGGCCCTGGTGGTGCACTGCCACGCGCACGCCCTGCCGCGCGGCCAGCGCGAGGATCTCGTCGGCCTGGTCGAGCGAGGTGGCGAGCGGCTTCTCAATGTCGAGGTGCACGCCGTGGCCGAGCACGCGCAGGGCGGGCGGATGGTGCAGGTCGGTGCGGACCGGGAGCACCACGATGTCGGGCGTCGCCTCTATCAGCCGGTCCAGGTCGGACTCGCGGGTCTCCACGCCGAGGAGGTCGCCGAGCGTGTCGAGCCGCTCCCGGTCGGTGTCGCACAGTCCGACGACCGCGGTCCGCGGGTGGGCATGGTAGGCCTTGCCGGCGTGCGTGCCGCGCGGGCCGCAGCCGACGATCGCAACGCGCCAAAGACGGGACATGGTGCTCTCTGGCGGGGCATTGGCCGACGGAGGGGCCGGTCCTTTGTGCCCGAACCTCACCGACACGACGTCGCGAGGAGCCTGACATGAGGCTGCGCCTTCGCCACTACGTAGCAGACGGCCGCGCCATGTGGGCCGGGCGCCCTCGCCCGGCCGGGACTGCGTCGGCCTGCGGCCGACCGCCCGGCGGGGGCGCCGGTCCCACCGGGCGCTCTCCCAGCGTCCGGCTCATGCCGCATCTCCTCGTGCTCCTGCTGCCGGGCCTGGGTCTCGCCGCGGACGAGTGGGCGGCAGCGAACCTGGTGACGAACAGCGACTTCGCGCAGGTCGCGGGTGCGCTGCCGGTGGGGTGGGAGGCGGTGTGCCGCAACCCGGCGCTGGCTCCCCGGTTCGCCGCAGCCAAGACCCCGGACGGGAAGCCGAGCCTGACGGCGGCGGGGAACGGGCGGCGCGAGTGCTTCGGCTACGTGCGCCATGCGGTGCAGCTCGAGGGTGGGAAGACCTACCGGCTGCGCGTGCGACTGCGCTACGAGGGCCTGGACGATCTCAACCGCCACCTGCTGCACGGGATCTTCGCCGACGGGTTCAACGACGGGGTCTTCTCCTACCGCAAGATGAGCGACGGGAGCGTGGTGGGTGAGGGGCGCTTCCCCGGGCCGGCGCAGGCGGTGGCGGGCGAGGTGCGGCTCTACTTCCGCTTCAGCGCCACGGGGCGGGTGGCGTGGGAGCAGGTCGCGCTGCAGGAGTGCCCGCCCTTCCCGCCGCGGCCGGTGAAGATCGCCTGCACGTGGGGCGGCGGCGACCTGGCCCACTGGTCGCGCTGGCTGGACCTGGCCGGGCAGCGCGGCTGCGACCTGGCGCTCCTGCCCGAGATGCTCAACGGCAAGGGGGTCAAGGACGCCGAGCCGCTCGACGGCCCGACCGGCAAGCTCCTCGCCGCCAAGGCTCGGCAGTGGAGGATGTACGTCTGTGGCACCTTCTACCAGCAGCGCGGCGACCTGGTCTACAACACCGCGCCGCTGTTCGGGCGGAACGGGCAGCTTGTCGGCACCTACAGCAAGAACCAGCTCTTCGACCCGGAGGAGGACCAGGGCGCCACGCCGGGGAGCGGGTTCCCGGTGTTCCACACCGACTTCGGCGAGGTGGGGATCATGATCTGCTACGACATGTGGTTCCCGGAGCCGGCCCGGCTGCTGGCCTACCGCGGCGCGGAGCTGGTGTTGGCGCCCAATGCCGGCTACTACACCGCGCTGATGCCGGCCCGCGCGGCGGACAACGGGCTATGGTTCGCGGCCAGCAGCCTGAACTGCCCGGCCGGCGTGTGGGACTCCGCCGGGGCCTGCGCCGGCGAGGCGGAGCCGAACCCCACGCGCTACGTGGCCACCTCGGTGACCGGCTTCGAGAGCGACGCCAAGCACCACCTGCTGATCGCGACCGTCGACCTGTCGCGCCGCTGGAGCCCGCACTGGTGGGGTGGGCCGATGCTGTCAGCGCCGGGCGGGAGGCGGGTGCGGCAGACGCTGATCGACTCGCTCGAGCCCGCCATCGTCCGCGAGGCCGAGCGGTGGTGGGACGAATGATTCCGGCTGAGACCGCGCCGGCGGAGCGGTTCCCCTGGCGGGCGATCGTCTTCGGGGCGCTGGTCCTGCCGCCCTTCACCTACTTCGGCATGGTGGCCTACATCATCGTCCAGACGGCCACCTGGATGGGTGACTCCCTCCTTCGCGGGCCGCTCCTGCTGCTCTTCCTCCTCACTGCGCTGTCGCTCCTCCTCCGCCGGCTCGGACTCCGCTGGGGCCTTTCGCAGAGCGAGCTCCTGATCGTCTTCGCCATGGTCTCGCTCGGCACGGCGATGTGCGGCACCGGCTGGGCGATGTTCGTGGTGCCCTCGATGGCCGGCGCGCCGGTCTTCTACAGCGACGGCAACGCGGCCTGGAAGAGCTGGATCGACCTGATCCCGGCGTGGTTCATGGTCCACGATCGCACGGTGATCGAGCAGCTCCACTACGGTCAGGCCAGCCTCTGGTCGGGGCGGGCGTTGCGGGCGCTGCTCCCGCCGGGGATCACCTGGACCGCGTTCATGCTGCTCCTCGTCGGCGCGCACCACTGCGTGGCCGAGCTGCTCGCCCGGCCGTGGATCCAGCGTGAGCGGCTGACTTTCCCCCTCACCGCGCTGCCGCTGGCCATGACCCGCGTGGAGCAGCCGGCGTTCTGGCGCGACCGGGGGATGTGGGCCGGGTTCCTCCTCGCCGCCGTGGTGGAGTGCCACAACAGCGTCGCCTACCTGGTCCCGGCGCTCCCCGTGCTGCCCGTGAAGATCCACTACTGGCCGGCGGCCGTGAGCCGGCCGTTGAGCGGGATGGGGAGCATCTGGACCGCGCTCTACCCGTTCATGATCGGCATCGCCTTCCTGATCCCGCTGGACGTGAGCCTGAGCCTGTGGCTGTTCTTTCTGCTCACCCGGGTGCAGGACACGGTGGCGATGATGCTGGGCTACCGCGACGTGGGCGGCTGGTCGCTGACGCTGCCGCCGTATCACGGGGCGCAGAACAGCGGCGCGGTGTTGATGCTGGCGGTGATGCTCCTCTGGCGGGTGCGCGGCGAGCTGTGGCGGGGCGTGCGCGGGCGCGACCGGAGCCACCGCGCGGCGCTGACCGGGCTGCTGGGCTGTGGTGTGGGCGTTTGCTGGCTGGCCGCCAACGCCGGGATCCCGCCGCTGGTGACAGCCATCTGGATGGTGCTCTACCTGCTGGTGGCGGTGACGCTCGGCCGGCTGGTGGCGGAGACGGGGATCCCCACGGCGATGTGGCCCTTCCCGCCGCAGGAGATCCTCTACGCCTTCACCGGCAGCACCATCCTCACGCGGCGGCAACTGGTGGCCTTCACCTGGCTGCGCAACTTCGACGAGCGCTACGCCGACACGCCCATCATGCACCAGCTCACCGGCCTGCGGCTGTGGAGCGACATGGGCCGGGGCTGGCGGCCGATGCACGCGGCGCTGGCGGTGGGCGGGGCGGTGGGCATCGTGGGCGGCATGGCGGCGCTGCTCAAACTCTACTTCACCTACGGCCTGGCCACCGCGGCGACCCGGCAGTGGCCGGCCAAGGATGTGGCGCTGGGGCCGTGGCGGTTCCTCCAGGGGCTGCTCGACCGGCCGCTGGCCTACGACGCGGCAAAGGTCAACGGGATGCTCGCCGGCGCCGCGGTGATGGCGCTCCTGGTCTTCCTCCGCGCCCGCTTCGCCGGCTGCCCGGTGCATCCCATCGGCTACGCGGTGGCGGCCAACTGGGCGATGAACGAGCAGTGGTTCCCCTGCTTCCTCGGCTGGCTGCTGAAGCTGGTCGTGCTGCGCACGGGCGGCATCCGGCTCTACCGGCGCGGGCTGCCGGTGGCGCTCGGGCTGGTGCTCGGCGACCTGGTGATTCCGGTGTTGTGGGCAGTGGTGGGGGTGGTCACGGGACGGCAGATGTACCTGGCGTTCCCGCACTGAGCCGCCGGCTCACTCCTCCGGCAGGTCCGGCAGCAGCGAGGTCACTTCTCGCCCGGGCCCGCCTTCGGCCTTGCTCTAGTCGTGCGGCACGAGGGCGAAGGGAGCCTTCGGCTCGCACCCGCCGTAGGCCGGCTTGCCCGGATTCTGGAGGCCCTTGCTGAGCTGCGAGACGCGCGTGGGGACGAAGTCGCGCAGCTCCTCGACGGTGATCACCCCGTCCTTCGCCACGTCGCCGTGGGCCTCGTCGGCGCCGCCCTCCAGGGCCTCCAGCACCGCCTCGGTAAACGCGCCGTGGCGGGCCTTCTGCAGCTCGATCGAGCTCTCGTCGCCGCGGCTGGAGCAGAAGATCATCATCCGGCTGCGCTTGCTCAGGCTGGCCGCGAGCTTCGAGGCGGAGGCACCGGGGATGCCGCGCGTGCCGCCGGCGTTGCAGGCGTCGAGGAAGACGAACAGGTTCTTGGCCTGCAGCAGCCGCACCGCCTTGCCCACGTCCTCCCAGCGGAGAGCGGTGTGGCCCACGTCCTCCGGATCGGCCTCGTGGGTGGCGAAGTAGAAGTGCCCCTTGGCGTCGAGCGTGCCGTGACCGCTGAAGAACAGGGCGACCGTGTCGTCGGGCCCGGCTTCCTCACCCAGCCGGCGGAGGAGGCGCTCCAGGTTGCTCACCGTGGCGTAGCGGTTGATCACCACGGTGCGTGTGAGCCGGCTGTAGTCCGGCGGGGCCTGAGCGGTGAGGGCGTCGGCGAACGAGCGGGCGTCGTCGTCGGCGAAGCGGAGGTTCAGCGCGCGGAGCTTGTAGCGCGCCACGCCCACCGAGACGACGTGCAGCCGCGGCTCACGCTTTTCGGCCGCCGGCCCGGGCACCCCCAGCATCACCGCCGACAGGGCCAGCCACGTTGCGATCCGCCGCATCAGCGCCTCACTCGCTCGTCAGGATGGCGGTGATAGACTCGCGGCGTCCGGCGCGAGTTCCCACACTCCCTCGCGGAGCCAGGCGTCGATGCTCGCCGCCGCGGCGCGGCCGGCGCCCATGGCTTTGATCACGGTGGCCTGCCCCGTGACCACGTCGCCGCCGGCGAAGACGCCCGGCAGGTTGGTGCGCCCGCTGGCCTCGTCGGCCACGATGGTGCCGCGCCGGCTCACGGCCAGCTCCGGCGTGGTGCTGGCGATCAGCGGGTTCGGGCTCTGCCCGATGGCCAGGATCACGAGATCCACCGGGGTGACGAACTCGGAGTCAGGGATGGGCACGGGCGAGCGCCGGCCGCGCTCGTCGGGCTCGCCCAGCTCCATGCGGATGCAGCGCATCGCCTCCACACAGCCGTCGGCATTGCCGATGAACTCGGTGGGGAGGGTGAGGAAGTCGAAGACGATGCCCTCCTCCTCGGCGTGTTCGAGCTCCTCGGCGCGGGCCGGCGCCTCGGCGCGCGAACGGCGGTAGACGATGTGCACGTCCTTGGCGCCCAGCCGCTTGGCGGTGCGGCAGGCGTCCATGGCCACGTTGCCGGCGCCCACCACGGCCACGCGGTGGCCCTTCGGCACCGGCGTCGGCGCGCCGCGCACGTAGGCCCGAAGCAGGTTGACGCGCGTCAGGTACTCGTTGGCCGACATCACGCCGACCAGGTCCTCGCCGGGCACTTCGAGGAACCACGGCAGGCCCGCGCCGGTGGCCACGTAGACCGCGTCGAACTCGTCCTGCAGGTCGTGGATCGTGGCGGAGCGGCCGACCACGAAGTCGCACACGATGTCCGCGCCCATCTGCCGGATCTGGTCGATCTCGCGGCGCACGATGTCCTTGGGCAGGCGGAACTCGGGGATGCCGTAGGTCAGCACGCCGCCGGGCTCGTGGAGGGCTTCGTAGATAGTCACCGCGTGGCCGAGGCGGAGCAGGTCGCAGGCGCAGGTCAAGCCGGACGGGCCGGAGCCCACCACCGCGATGCGCTTGCCCGTGGGCGGCGCCGGGGCGGGCGGCTTGAGCAGATCGTGGGCGGCGGCCCAGTCGGCGACGAAGCGCTCGAGGCGGCCGATGGCCACCGAAGCGCCGCGCTTGCTGAGGTTGCACATCGCCTCGCACTGGCTCTCCTGCGGGCAGACGCGGCCGCACACGGCGGGCAGCAGGTTGGTGCTGCGGAGCGCGTCGATGGCCAGTTGCGCGTCGCCGTCGCGGAGCGCGCGGATGAAGTCGGGGATGTTGACGGCCACCGGGCACCCTTCGATGCAGCGCGGGCGCTTGCAGTCGAGGCAGCGGCGGGCCTCCTCTTCGGCCAGGGCGATGGTGTAGCCGAGCGCCACCTCGTCGAAGTTGCGCACGCGCTCGTCGGCCTCCTGGGTGGGCATCTCGCGCCGGTGGAGGTCGATCCCGCCGCCTTTCGTCTCGCCCGCCCGCGACTCGAACCGCCGCAGCGCCGCCAGCTCGTGCGCCCGGTAGCTCTTCCGCCGCGCCTGCAACCGCTCCCAGTCGACCTGTTTGCCATCGAACTCCGGCCCGTCCACGCAAGCGAACTTCTGCTGGCCGTCCACCGAGCAGCGGCAGCCGCCGCACATCCCGGTGCCGTCCACCATCACCGGGTTCAGCGCCACCCTGATGTCCAGCTCCTGCTCCACCGCCACGAGCGTGCTGGCCTGCATCATGTAGGTGCAGCCCACGGCGTGGACCAGGTCCACCTTCAGCCCGCCCTCCACCAGCTCGCGGACGACGTCGAACGACAGCCCTTTGCGCCCCGACGTGCCGTCGCTGGTCACGGTGTAGACTTCGTCGACGAGCTGACGGTGCTTCTCCACCCAGTAGAGCAGCCACTCGGTGTGGGCCTCGAGGATGCTGATCACCCGGTTGCCCACCGCCTTGTGCGCGCGAGCGATGGGGTACACCGCGCCGAGGCCGTAGCACCCGCCGCAGCAGATCACCGTGCCCACCGGCCCGATCTCGCTCGGCGTGCCGAGCGGGCCCATGTAGGTCGGCAGCGTGTCGCCCGCGTTCAGCCGGGCGAGTTGCATGGTAGTGGCACCGGCCTCGAGGAAGACGTTGGTCACCGTGCCTGCCTCACGGTCCCAGTCGGCCACCGAGAGCGGGATCCGCTCGCCGTCCTCGTCCGGGCGAAGGATGATGAACTGCCCTGCCTCCACCTTCCTGGCCACGTGCGGTGCGTGAACGGTCAGGACATGGGTGTCGGGCACGAGCTGCCGGCGCTCGAGGATCTCATACATGGACGCGCCCTCCCTCGCCGGCCGGCACGGCCCGCCGGAGCCGCACCCGCCCCGGGTTGGCGCCCAGCACCGCGGCCAACGGCATGCCGTCCGGCCGGACCTCGGCCACCGGCGGCACTACCAGCCACAGCGTGCCCTTGCGCGTCGCCTCGGTCACGATCACCCGCGCCTCGACACTTCCCACGGCGGTCTCGATCCGCACGTCGTCGCCGTCGCGCACCTCCAGGTCCAGCGCATCGTCGGGGTGGACCCGCACGCCGCCGTCGGCGGCGAACGGGATCAGTCCCGGCACGCGCTCGGCCAGGTTGCTCCCCAAGTGCGTGTACCGGCTGTAGTCGCGGACGAGGAGCAGGCCGTCCTGGACAGGCGTGTTGACCGTGACATGCACCGTAGGGGCGACCCTTGTGGTCGCCCGCTCCGGGCTCGCGACCGTCGTCATCGAGGCGGACGGGCGACCACAAGGGTCGCCCCTACGCTCGTCGAGCCTTTCGGCAAGTTGTGCGCACACCACGTGCGCCGGCCGCGTCTCACCGGGCGGCGCCACCGCCGCCACGCGCTGCTGCCGCCGCCCGAAGAGGTCCGTCAGCGTGCCGCCCTCCTCGGCGAACATCGTCGCCGGGAGCAGCACGTCGGCCTCACTGCCGTCGGCGAGGGCGTCGGTGTGGCAGACCCAGAAGGCGCCGGCGGGCTTGTGCGCGAAGGGCGGCCGGCCGAAGCTGAGCAGCGCGTCCACTCCGGCCCAGTCCGCCAGCCCGGTGCCGCCCTCACCCGGCGCCACCCCCAGCGCGCGCACGCCGCCCACGTTGGCCCGCTCGTGGAGCTGCAGCAGCGCCGCGCCCAGCCGTGCGGCGACCGCCGCGCCCGCGTCAGTGGCCGAGCCGGCGATCACCACGCGCGGTCCTTCGACCTCCCAGGCCGCGGCCGCTGCGCACAGCTCGTCCAGCGCGTCGATCTCACGGCCGGGTTCGGGCGCGAGCCAGAGGTCGGCGCGATGGCGGAAGTCGTTGGCGAACGGCTCGATGCACGCCAGCTTCGCGCCGGCGGCCACCGCACGGTGTACGGCGAGCTGCACCGGAGTCTGGCGGTAGCGCAAGTCGGTGCGGACTGTGACGACCAGACCCGCCTGCTCGATGTCGTCCAGGCCGGACACCCCTGCCACCTGATCCGGTCCACCCAACGCCACGTCGGTGTCGAGGTGCGGCGTGGCGAGCGTCTCGCGAGCCAGCGCGGCGATGGCGGCGAGGTCCTCGTTGAGCAGGTCGGCGGAGGCATAGACCGCACAGGTCACCGCCTGCGCCAGCCCGGCGGCGGTGGCTTCCAGGGCCTCTTCCCACTCGACCTCCACCAGCCGCCCGCCGCGCCGCACCTGCGGCGCGAGCAGCCGGTTCTCGGCCAGCGCCGCCTCTACCGGCGCGAAGCGGCCGACCGCGCACAGCTCCTGCCCGTCCAGTGGCCGTGCACCGACCACCTGGCCGTCCAGCGAATGCAGCTCCACGCGGCAGCCGAGCGGGCAGAAGGGGCAGCTCGTCTCCACCGCGCCGGTGGGCGTGCCGACCCACTTGTTGACCCGCTCCGCCAGGCTGGCGGTGGGGCAGACGTCCACGCAGGCGCCGCAGAACTGGCACTCGGTGGCCAGCAGCGGACGGTTGTAGGCGGTGCCGACCAGCGCGTCGCTCCCGCGGTAAGTGAGGGCGATGGCGCCGGCGTGGCGCCGCTCATCGCAGGCGCGCACGCAGCGGGCGCAGAGGATGCAGAGGTTGTAGTCGCGGTCGAAGAACGGGTCGCGCCGGTCGATGGGCAGGCCGCGGTAGCGCACCGGGAAGGTGATGTCGTGGACGCCCAGCCGCTCGACCATGGCCTGCAGCTCACACTGCTGGTCTTTGGGGCAGAAGCGGCAGCCGGTGACCGCACCGGAGCGCCGGGCGGCGCAGCCGTGGTGGTCGAGGCAGTCGTCCTGGTGGCCGCACATGAGGCAGCCGGTGGGATGCTCGGTGAGCACCAGCTCGAGCGCGTCGCGGCGGAGCGCCGCCAGGGCGAGGCTCTCGGTGGTCACCTCCATGCCCTGGGCCGCGGGCGTGGTGCAGGCGCTGGGGTAGCCGCGCAGCCCCTTCACCTCGACCAGGCACAGCCGGCAGCGGCCGAACGGCTTGAGGGTCGGGTGGGCGCACAGGTTGGGGATGTCGATCCCGGCCGCGGCGGCCGCCTGGAGGAGGGTAGCGCCCGGCGCGCAGGTGACCTCGCGGCCGTCGATGGTGAGGGTCAGATCGCTCACGGGACCAGCACCTCCTCGGCGTCGACACCGGTCCGCCGCAACACCGCGCGGACCTTCGGCGGGCAGACTTCGTAGCACGCCCCGCAATGCGCGCACTTGTCGGTGAGGATGAAGTGCTTGCCGCGATGCTCGCCCACGATGGCGCCCGAGCCGCAGACCTTGCGGCACAGGCTGCAGCCTACGCAGGCCTCCTCGTCGATGCTGAACGTGACCAGCTCGCGGCACACGCCCGGAGGGCAGCAGCCCGCCTCGATGTGCCGCAGGTACTCCTCGCGGAAGTAGCGCAGGGTGGTCAGGACCGGGTTCGGCGCGGTCTTGCCCAGCCCGCACAGGGAACCCTCCTTCATGGTCCCGCAGATCCGCTCGAGCTGCTCCAGGTCGCTCAGCCGGCCCCGCCCGGTGACGATGCGGTCGAGGATCAGCTTCAACTGCTGCGTGCCCATCTGGCAGGGCACGCACTTGCCGCAGCTCTCGTTGCGCGTGAACTGCACGAAGTAGCGCGCCACGTCCACCATGCAGGCGCCCTCATCGAGCACGATCACGCCGCCCGAGCCGAGGATGCCGCCCACCTCCGCCAGCGCCTCGTAGGTCAGCGGCGTGTCGAACAGCGCCTCGGGGATGCAGCCGCCCGACGGCCCGCCGAGCTGCACCGCCTTGATGGGCCGCTCCGCCGGCCCGCCGCCGACGCCGAACACCAGCTCGCGGATGGTGGTGCCCAGCGGCACCTCCACCAGCCCCGGATGGCGCACCTTGCCGACCAGGGCGAAGAGCATCGTGCCGCGGCACTTCTCCGTGCCCACGCTCGAAATGACTTCGTGCCCTTCGTGGAGCAGCACCTGGACGAACTTCCAGGTCTTGACATTGTTGATGTTGGTCGGCAGCCCGTGGAGACCGTGGGTGGCGGGGAAGGGCGGCTTGGCGCGCGGCATCCCGCGCTCGCCCTCGACGCTGGCGATCAGCGCCGTCTCTTCACCGCAGACGAAGGCGCCGGCGCCGCGGACGATCTCCAGGTCGAAGCAGAACTCGGTGCCCAGCACGTTGTCGCCCAGCAGCCCGGCGGCGCGGGCGTCGTGCACGGCGCGCGTGAGGTGCTCGATGGCCAGCGGGTACTCCTCGCGCAAGTAGACGATGCCGATGCTGGCGCCGATGGCGTACGCGCCGATGGCCATGCCCTCGATCACGCTGTGCGGGTCGCCCTCGAGGATGCTGCGGTCCATGAAGGCGCCGGGGTCGCCCTCGTCGGCGTTGCAGATCACCACCTTCGGCCGCCCCTCGGCGCGGCGGCAGAACTCCCACTTGCTGCCCGTGGGGAACCCGGCGCCCCCGCGCCCGCGGAGCCCGCTGGCCTTCACTTCCTCGATCACCTGCTCCGGGGTCAGGCTGGTGATCGCGCGGAGGAGGCCCTGGTAGCGTCCGGCGGCCACCGCGTCGTCCAGGCTGGTGGGCTCGAGGTGTTTGTTGTCGCGCAAGAGCAGGCGGGTCTGGCGGGCGTAGAACGGCACGTCGCCCTCGCGCTGCACCTGCCGGCCGGTCTCCGGGTCGACATACAGCAGCCGCTGCAGGGCGTGGCGTTCGGCGGTGGCGTCGACGATGTCGCCGGCATCCTCGGGCTTCACGCCGGGATAGAACACGTCGTCCGGCTGCGCGACGACCACCGGCCCGGCTTCGCAGAAGCCCATGCAGCCGGTCTGGCGGAACTCGATCGTGCCGGCCAGTCCGCGCTCGGCGAGGGCCTGGCGGAAGGCGGCGGCGACCTTGTCGCCGCCGCGCGGGCGGCAGCCGGGCCCGCCGCAGAGGCTCAGGCAGGGCCGGTCCGCGGGCCGCGCGGCAAGCAGCTCGGACCGCCAGGCGAGCAGCTCCGCGGGCGCACCGACGCGCCGTGCGCGACTGTCGGGTTCTACGGATACACTTGTCGGCTTTTCCGTCTGGCCCCGGCCGTCGCCGTCCCGCCCGGCCTCGGTCTGGAGGCGCTTGAGGGCGGCGCGGGCCTTGGGCGGATCCATGCGGCCGTGATACTCGCCGCCGGTGACCACCACCGGGGCCACGGCGCAGGCGCCGAGGCAATGGACCACGTCCAGGGCGAAGAGCCCGTCCGGGGTGGTCTCGCCGGGTGCCACGCCGAGGGCGCGCGAGAGCTCGTCGAGGATCTTCTGCCCGCCGGCCACGTGGCAGGCGGTGCCCAGGCAAGCGCGGACCACGAAACGCCCGCGCGGCTGCAACGAGAACGCGTTGTAGAAGGTGGCGACACCGAAGATGTGGCTGAGCGAAACGCCGAGGGCCTCGCTGGCACGCTCCAGGGCGGGTGGCGGGAGATAGTTGAAGTGGGCCTGGAGCTCTTCGAGCAGGGCGATCAGCGAGCCGGTGCGGTCGCGCGTCTCGGCGATCAATCGATCGACGATAGCAAGCTCGGACTGGACGCCGTTCGACTGCATGGCCGCCTCCAGGGGCCGCGCCGGCATGCGCGGCGAACGGCAGAGGATGATAACCGACCTGCAACAGTTATGCCACACAACCGGGCCTGCGGTCGAGGCAACCTGCGCGCGGTCCCCATCGTCGAACCCCTTGGCCGTCCGGCGCGCGCAACTTGACAAGCGTGCCTGCGCCGGGCCACACTGGCCATCAAGAGGCGGAAGGGAACCATGGCGACGGAACGGCGGACTGCGTGCATCGCACTGCTCGTGCTCGGGCTCTGGATCGGCGTGGGACGCAGCGCCGGCGCGCCGGCCCTGCTCGACCAGAAGGGCCAGCTCGGCGAGGCGAGCGGCAAGCTCGATTCGGGCGAGTTCTTCGAGCCGTTCACCCTCAAGGTCAAGGCCGGCCAGGTGATCGGCGCGCGCGTGGTCGCCGACGGCTTCACGCCCTACTTGATCGCCAGTCTCGAGGAAGCGGCCAGGCTCGACGTCGAGGGCCACGGCGACGACGCCATGTTCCTGCTCGTGGCGCCCGCGGACGGCGAGCTGCGGCTGGTGGTCACCACCGACAAAGCGGGCGAGAAGGGTTCGTTCCAGGTGACCGTCACCGACGGCTACGTCGAGGGGCGGCTCGCCGCGGGCGACGGCAAGCTCGAAAGCGGCGAGCTGAACGACCTGATTCCGGCCTGGCTGCCCGTCGGTGCCAGGCTCACCGCCACCTGCACGTCCACCGAGTTCGACGCCTACCTGCTCTACCACGCCGGGGACAACAAGGCCGAGGTGGACGACACCGTGGGGCTGGGCACCGACGCGCAGATCGTCGTGGCGGGCGACCCGCCCGGCGCGCAGGAGCTCCGGGTGACCACCCACAAGCCCGGCGAAAGCGGCGCCTACCGAATCCAGGTCGCGACCGGCGAGCCGGCGCCGGTGGCCACCGCCAGCTCCACCGCGCGGCTCGGCAAGGGCGATCCCACGCTCCCGACCGGTGAGTTCTTCCACAGCTACGGCTTCTACGCGGTGGCCGGCCAGGCCTACACCATCGCCGCCCAGTCGAAGCAGGTGGACACCTACCTGACCCTCAAGGAAGCCGGCGGCGCGCGGCATGAGAACGACGACCACCAGGGTCAGACCGACGCTCAGATCGTCTTCGAGGCCGCCTCCACCGGCCAGGCGCGGATCGTTGTCACGTCGAGCAAGGTGGGCGAGGAGGGCACGTACTCCCTGGTCGTCAGCGCCGGCGGCGCCGGGGCCACCCGCACGCTGCTGGCCGAGCACGGCGCCCTCGACCAGAACGACCAGAAGATGGACTCCGGCGAGCTCTACGACCGCTACGAGGTCGACGTGCCCGCCGACCGCCGGGTCACGGTTCGGGCCGAATCCAAGGCCTTCGACACATACGTGATTCTCGAAGTCCCCGGTGCCACGGAGCAGGTGGACAACGACGACGAGAAGCCGGACGAGAGCAACTCACGAGTCACCGTGACGCCCACCAAGGCCGGCAAGATGGCCGTCTACGTGACCTCCAAGCGAGTGGACCAGACCGGCGACTACTCCCTCAGCGTGGTGCTCGAGGCCCGGGAAGCCGCGCAGGAGACCCCAGCCGGCGTGCTGGCGCTCGGTGGCAGCGTGGACGGCAGCCTGGCCGCCGGTGACGCCGCGCTCGAG
The DNA here is from genome assembly GCA_016183835.1 of Armatimonadota bacterium. Taxonomy (GTDB): domain Bacteria; phylum Armatimonadota; class UBA10988; order UBA10988; family UBA10988; genus JACPDV01. Next base: position 231 of record JACPDV010000023.1, on the reverse strand, counting down.
AGCGGCGAGTTCTACGACAAGTACACCCTCACCGGCAGGGCCGGGCAGTCGGTCAAGGTGACGGCCACCTCGCGCGCCTTCGATACCTACCTGATCGTCCAGCAGCCGGGCGGGCGCAACCTGGACAACGACGACTTGGAGGGCCTCGACCACGCCTCGCAGGTCACCTTCGAGTTCCCCGAGGATGGCGATGCGACGGTCGTGGTCACCTCCGCGCAGAAGGGCGAAAGC
>JACPDV010000260.1:12157-12694 GCA_016183835.1 Armatimonadota bacterium | reverse complement strand
CGATCGGACCGGGGGTGGCCTACTTCCGCCTCGCGCAGCTCCCGCCGGCGTGGGACCGGCAGCGTCAGGCGCGGTGGGAGTCGCCGGTGGTTCTGGCCACGTCGCCCGCGGCGGAGGTGGCCGCCGAGGCGAGCGCGCCGGGTGGCACGATGCGCTGGGGCGCGCTGCCCGAGGGGGTCAGTTCGGCGGGCTGGAAGGCGGCGGGCGAGCGCTGGAGCGACCGGCTGAGTGCGGCGGCCGGCGTGGCGGCGGGGCGCTACCCGCTGACCGCCGAGGCGGCCGGGGAGGGCTGGAAGCGGAGCTGGCGGGTCACGCTGCTGGTGGAGCCGGCGCTCACGGTGACGGGCGCCACGGTGTACGAGCCGAACCAGCCGGGGATTCTGACCATCGCCTCGCGCCACGTGGGCGGCCCGGTGACCGCCGTGCTGACCGGCGGAGCGGGCGTGGTGGCGCCGGCGAAGTTCGGGCTGGCGGCCGGCGGCATGCAGCGGATCGCGGTGGTGCCCGACGCGGCGGCGACGGGTCCGCTGACCCTCG
>JACPDV010000260.1:5693-12146 GCA_016183835.1 Armatimonadota bacterium | reverse complement strand
GCAGACTCGCTGCTTCCGCTGGTCTTGCCGTCCGACGCGCCGGAGGGGCTCAGCGCGCGGCTGGGCTGGACTCCGACGGGTCTGCGCTTCGCCGTCACGGTGCCTCGCGAGTGCCTGCGGCCGGGCAACCCGGACGCCTTCTGGGACTTCACCAACGTCGAGCTGTTCGTGAATCCCGAGGCGGGGACGGGTGGGTGGACGCCCGGGTGCCGGCAGTTCTGGTTCACGCCGGTGAAGGACGGCGAAGCGTGGCGGCTGGCGGCGGGGCAGTGGCGGCGGGTGGGCGGGAGCGGCTCGGCCCCGGAGCCGCGCTGCCGCACGGCGGCGAGGGTCGAAGGCGACGCGGCGGTGCTGGAGGGCTTCGTGCCGACGGAGGCGCTGGGCCGGGCGCCGGCGGCGGGGCAGGTCTGGCGCCTGGCGCTGTCGCTCAAGGCGGCGGGTCCGACCGGCGCGGTGGAAGCCGCCTGGCCGCGGGCGAAGGGCGACGGGCTGCTCGACGGGCCGCGCGCGTGGGGGCTCGTCCGCTTCGGGCCGTGACGATTGCCGGGGCGGGCCGCACCGGGCATAATGTCCGCGACCTGGAGCACCCGGCCCGATGACGCCCGAAACGCCCGAGCCGGACCTGACGCCTCCGCAGCGCCACCTCTACGCGGCCGGCATGTTCGCCGTCAACTCCATGGGCCTCGTGCTGACCCAGTGGGTGCTCAAGTTCTACTTCCCCAACCGGCCCGACGCCGTCAACCTGGTGCCCGCCGCGCTGGCCTCCTGGATCCTCCCCATCGGCCGCCTCAGCGACGGGTTGGTGGACCCGGTGGTGGGCTACCTCAGCGACAAGACGCGCAGCCGCTGGGGCCGGCGCAAGCCGTTCATGCTGCTCGGCGGCCCGCTCGCCTGCCTCTTCTTCGTGCTCGCCTGGTGCCCGCCCGCGGTGCGCGAGAGCACCGGCAACTTCTGGTACGCCACCCTCATGCTGGTGGTCTTCTTCGTCTTCTTCGCGGTTTTCACCGGACCCTATCTGGCGCTGCTCTCGGAGGTGGTGCACGATCCGCGCGAGCGGGTGGGGCTGAGCGGGCTGCAGGGCATCTATGGGCTGGTCGGCCTGGTCGCCGGCGGCTTCGTGCCGAGCGTGACGATGGGCCTCGGCTGGTCGATGCGGGCCACGGCGGAGCTGGTAGCGGTGGTCTCGGCGGTGTTCTGCCTGCTGCCACTCCTGGGGCCGCGCGACCGTGACGACGCCGCGCTCCAGGGGCAGCACACGCCGCCGCTCATCAAATCCATCGTCATGACCCTCAAGAGCCGGCCGTTCCAGTCGTACGTGGGGGCGCAGCTCTTCTTCCTGCTGGGCCTGCTGACCATCGTCTCGGCGCTGCCGTACATGGTCGAGACGCTGCTGGGGCAGAAGGAGTCGATGGCCGGGCTGCTCACCGGGGTGGCCCTGGTGAGCGGGATCCTGTTCGTCCCGGCCAACCTGAAGCTGGCGCGGGCGCGGGGGAGCAAGTTCGGGTTGATGTTCGCGCAGTACTGGTTCGCCGGCGTGGCGGCGCTGCTCTGCCTGCTCGGCCCGCTGGGCCACCGGCCCGGGGCGCTCGTGCTCGCCTACGGCCTCGTGTTCGTGCTGGGGGTGGCGGTGGGTGGGCTGTACAGCCTGCCGAACGCCATCCTGGCCGATGTCACCGCGCACGACTGGCAGCAGACGGGGCTCGACCGGCAGGGGATGTTCTTCTGCGTGCAGGGGCTGCTCCTCAAGCTGGCCTACTCGCTGGCGCCGCTGATCGTGGGGCAGATGCTCTACCGCATGCCGTCGCGGCAGGGGCTGGCGCTGACGCTGGTGGGGCCGGTGGCGGCCGGCATCTGCGTGCTGGGCTCGTTGGCGCTGCGCAGCTATCCCGAGGAGGAAGTCCGCGCCGCGGTGGCCGCTCGCATCGCCGCCCGCGAGGAAGCCCGGTGACGCCCGTACCCAGCTCGCACCTGGTGCCCCTGGAAGCCCTGCCGGCGGCGCTCGACGGCTTCCGCGTGGTGCACCTCACCGACTTCCACCTCGGCCGCCGGTTCGGCCTGCCGGAGCTGAAGCCGGCGCTGACGATCGCGGACGCCCTCCGCCCCACGCTGGTGGCGGTCACCGGCGACTTCGTGCAGGACCGCACGCTGCACTGCCTCCCTCCTGTGGCGGCGCGGCTGGCCGAGCTCGATGCGCCCCTCGGGGTCTGGGCCACGCTGGGCAACCACGACCACTGGGAGGGTGGCCCGGAGGTGCTGGCGATCTTGCGCGCCGCCGGACTGCGGACGCTGGTGGACGAGTGCGCCGAGGTGCTCCCCGGGCTGTGGCTGGTAGGGCTGGACGACCTGATGGCGGGCCGGCCGGACGTGGGCGCGGCGACTCGGGGCGTGCCGGAGGGCGCGGCCGTGGTGGTCCTGTCGCACAACCCCGGCATGCTGCCGCGCATCGCCGCGCGGCCGTGGCTGATGCTCAGCGGCCACACACACGGCGGGCAGGTGGCGCTGCCGGGCCTCGGGCCGCGCGGGACGATGGCCATCCCGCCGTGGGCGCTGGCTACCTGGCTGGGCGAGGCGGGCGCCGTACTGACCCGCGGCGCTAACGTCGCCGGCGTGACCATCGCCCGCTATCCCGCCGGCTGGTACGCCGACGGCCGGGCCAGGCTCTACGTCAACCGCGGCCTGGGGATGGGCGATACGCTGCCGCTGCGCTGGAACTGCCCGCCGGAGATCGCGTGCTTCACCTTGGCTCCGGCCCCCGCTCCCACCGGGAGAGGGCGAGGGTGAGGGCGACGACGGGGCGGCGTGGGTCAGCCCTCACCCCAACCCTCTCCCGGGGGGAGAGGGCGCCGGACCCGGCTTCAGCCCTCCGCCGGCGGATGCTCCGCGTCCCACGCGGCGCGGGCCTTGCGGCTCCACAGCACCTCGAAGTTGTGCTGCGGCTCGTAGCCCAGGATGCGCCGCGCCTTCTCGATGGAGATCCGGCTGACCGGCAGGTCGGCGTTGATGTTGAACAGCTCGCAGTTGCTCGGGAGCTTGTCGCGCGCGATCTCGGCGCCCAGCCGGAAAGCCTGCCCGGCGTCGCGGCTGTCCACGTTCCAGTCGGGGATCCAGCCCTGCGGCGTGATGTCACCGGTGTGGAAACCGGAGTAGAAGAAGGCCACAACGCTGACCTCGGGATGCCGCCGGCAGAAGGTGCGGACGATCTCCCAGCCGAGGAACTTGCTCACGGCGTAGAGGTTGGCGCCGACCCGCGGCGGCGCGGCCTCGGTGACGTCGAAGTCGCGGCCGTAGGAGCGCGGGCCGAGGTGGATCCCCGGCCCGGTGTGGATCACGCGCGGAATGCCGCAGGCCAGGGCCGCCTGCATCACGTTGTAGGCCCCGCGGGTGTTCACGTCGAAGGCGATCACCGGGTGGTCGCGGAGCACCGTGCAGTTGATCAGCACGTCCATCCCCTCGGCCGCGACGCGCACCTGATCGGGATCGGTGACGTCCACCTGCAGCGAGGCGTGCGATGTCTCAAGCGGCTTGAGGTCGGTCAGGCGCAGCTCGTGGCGGCCTTCGAGGGCGGCGATGGCCGAGGCCGCCACGGGTCCGCCGGCGCCGTAGATGGCGATCTTCATGCGTGCACCTCCACGGGCGGGCAGGCGGCGAAGATGTGCTCGGGGCTGAACTCGAGCCAGCGCTGGAGGATCCGCGACTGGCTGAACGCGTCGGGCCGGCTGGCGCAGACGTGGACGAGCCCGACGTGATGCCAGCGGCGGTGCTGGCCGCGCTCGGTGGAGGCCACCTTGACCGCCACGGCGGCAGCGTCGCGCGGGTCGGGCCACAGCGGGTCGAACGGCAGTCCGGCCACCTCCTCCGCGCGTACCAGCCGGCCGAGCCGCAACACCACCACGGCCGGCTCCAGCTCCCGTGAGCACTCGAAGCAGACCTGCTCGGCGAGGTGGAAGGCCAGATCGCGGGGCTGGTCGGTGGGCAGCGCCCGGTAGCTCTCCGTGATGTACAGGTCCGGGTCGTAGCCGCCGAGCAGCTCGAGGCTGCCGAGGTGCACCACGCGCTTGAGCTCCTGCTTGGCGCCGGCCTGGAGCAGGTTGTAGGTGCCGCGGCCGGCGACGTCGAGCCACGCCTGGTCGGCAGCCAGCCCGCGCGTGGAGACCGGGTGGAACACGGCGGCGTGGATGGCGGCGTCGACGCCTTCGAGGGCGGCGGTGAGGGTCTCGAGGTCGTAGTCGGCCACGGGCCGGTGTTCGCCGCCGGCAGGCTCGGGATCGAGCACGACCAGCTCGTGTTCGGCTTGGATGGCAGCGGCCAGCTCGGCCCCGAGTGGCGAGCCGGCCCCGGTGAGGGCGATCTTCACAGTGGCGTTTTCCTGGCCCGCGAGGGCAACGGGGGCGTGGTTTCGAGGAGGTGCGGTGGGGTCCTTCCGCAGACTCACCCGGCGGTTGAAAACCGCGGCAACCATGCGAAGTCCGCCTGCGCGGACTCCGGATCCGAAACCCACGAAGGTGGGTTTCGAATGGTTGCCGCGGCTTCAGCCGCCGGGTCCAGGCCGTCCAGGCCGTCCGGCCCGCTCGATCCGCCGCGCCACTGCCTCGCGGCGCGCGTAGACCACCGCCGGGTCGCGGGTGAAGTCGGTCCACTGCGTGCTCACCGCCGCGCTCTCGGCGTCCGCCGCGTCGCGCTGGCCCAGCCGGTCGCTGAGGAGCCGCAGGTATTCGTAGTCCTCGATCCCGTCCCGCAGGTTCTCGAGCCGGATGCTGCCGATGGGTCCGCGCGGGCCGGCATAGAGCAGCCGGCCGTCGCCGTGGAGCCAGTCGTACTCACCGCCGGTGGTGATGGACCAGTCCAGCAGCGGCCCGGCGTGCAGGTCGATGGGCTTGTCGTTGTGCGGCTGGCCCCAGATGTTGAGCCCCCAGTAGAGGAAGCCGTCCACCTGCTGCCGGTAGCACTGCCAGCCGATCACGCGGGCCTCCACCAAGGGATCGTCGGCGAGGAAGTTGGCGTAGGGGTAGCGCGGCCCGAGGCAGACGTAGACCCACGACTCCCGCCCGGCCGCGCGGCATTGCGCTGCCTCGTCGAGACGGTAGCGCGGGGTGAGCGGGCAGTTCCAGTCCACGTTCAGATCCGCCAGCACCTTGGGGTCGTTGGGCAGGATCGCCGTGGTCAACGTGTGGATCTCGGGATAGCGCTCCTTGACCATCCCGAAGTACTCGCGGATCACGCCGTTGAACTCCTCGCCGCGCTCGTCGAAGGTGTAGATGTAGGCCAGGTCGGCAAGGCCGTTGCGGCGCAGCTCGGCGACGTAGGGGTCGAGCCGGTCGATCAGCGACTGCTTGAACTTCGGCGTGTAGAACTCGAGCGGGCTCCAGCAGACCCAGGTGCGATCCCCGCGCGGCTCGACCATGTTGAGCACGTTGAAGGTGTTCATGCCGCGGGCCTTGTAGTGCAGCAGGTCGCTGATGGCGGGCGGGTCGGTGCGCGAGATGTCGTCGGGGTTGAGCCGGTGGTCGAGCAGGAAGTCGCCGTAGGCCAGGCGGAGCGAGGCGGGGAGCGGCTTGCCGTAGACCTGCTCCAGGTAGCCGTCCATCAGGGCGAAGGCGGTCTTGAGGTGCGTCCTGACCGGCAGGTCGAAGCCGCGGACGTGGACGCGGAGCGCGACCTCGGCCGGCGGGAGCGCTTCGGGCCGGATCGTGAGCTTGCCGCTGTAGTCACCCGGCGGAGTCCCGGCCGGGACGTGGACGGTGATCCAGAACGGTTGGGCGAAGCCGGCCGGCACGCTGGCGCGCTCGACCGGGAGGAGTGCGTCGGGCCACCAGCCGGGCGTCGCCTCGGGGTAGCGCGGGTGGTGGAAGATCTTGTCGAACCTGGTGTAGCCGACCTGCTGCCAGCTCACCTCGGCCGCCTTCAGCCTGGCGCCCTGCGGCCCCACGAGGTCGCTCGGCTGCACCGTCACGCCGTTGAGCACGGTCCCGGGCGCGCCGAGCAGCACCACCTGGAAGCTCTCGAACTCATTCCCGGCCAGGGCGATCCGCGCCTCCAGCCGGTCGGGTACCGCGGCCGGGAGCCTTTGCGGCAGCACCCGGACCATGCTGTTCTCGACCCACGCCGCGTACCCGCGCGCCTGCTTCGCCGGGCGCACCCGGATGCGCCGCACGGATGTCAGCGTCTCGCCTTCCAGGTCGTCGCTGGCGGTGATCTGCACTCGATAGTCGGGCTCGTCGCCGCCGAGCCAGCGGAAGACGATGGGCATCCGGTCGCCCGCGGCCTCGCTCACGACGCCGGCCTTGCCCTCGACGCTCACGCGCCACTTGGCGGGCAGCGTGGCGCCGCCGGTGACGGCCAGCCCGCCGCCGCCGAACAGGCCGGGAAGCCACTGCAGCCCGCGCAGCTCGAATGGGAGCTGCGTCACCTCCACGCCGTCCACCCAGACGGTGCCCTCGGCCTGACGGGAGAGCA
>JACPDV010000260.1:0-5680 GCA_016183835.1 Armatimonadota bacterium | reverse complement strand
CGGTGCCCTTGGCTTGACGGAAGAGCACGTGGACCTCGATGCTCGCCACCGGCTTGGCCACCTCGAAGGTGTGCTCGGCGTACTGCCAGTCGTGGGTGCCGGCGTTGAAGTCGGCCTTCTGCCCCCACAGCGGCGTGCCGTCGGCGTAGTGCAGATCGAGGTAGACGTTGTAGTCCTGCCCCACCTCGGCGCCCTGCGCCCGGCTCCAGGCCGCGACGCGGAAGGGCCGGGTGAGCGGCGGGTCGAAGGTCAGCACCTGCTTCGCGCCGGTGCTGGACGCGAGCGTCTCGCCGGACAGACGCAGCGACTGGCGGCCGGAGTGGGCGACGCGGCTGTCGAGGACGTACGGCGAGCCGTACACGGCCCAGTCGGCGTCGGTCTCGAAGCCGGGGTTGCGGACCAGGTTCTGGCCGCGGGGGATGGCGAGGGCGGGCAGGGCGGTCAGCGAACCTGCCATGCACACGAGTGCCGCAGTGAAGATGCGCACCATGCTCTCCCGTCACTTCCGGCGCGGTTAGCGCCTCGACAAGCCCCCCGGCGCACGCACCCAACACCGTCATTGCGAGGAGGTCCGCCGACGAAGCAATCGCGTCGACCAGCCACCTTGCGCATGAACCGGACCGACCATCGGCGGCCGTCGGCCAACGCGATTGCTTCGTCGGCAGACCTCCTCGCAATGACGGTTGGGTGACCTTGCTCAGTGGCGGCCGCTCTCACACCGCCACACTGCACCCCTGCTCCGCCGACGCGTAGATCGCGTCGCTGAGCCGCTGGATCACCAGCGCCCGGCGCAGGTCGGTGAGCGGCGTGCGGCCCTCGCGGACCGCCGCGGCGAAGTCGCACAGCGGGCCGCGATGGATCGCGTCGCCGCCGTCCGTGCCCTCCCACACCACGCTGGTCTCCACGCCTTCTCCCACCACCGCGCGGTCGTAGGTGATGCACTTCCGGCCCGCGGTCATGTGCAGGTGGAGCGTGCCGTGGGAGCCGTACATCTCCCAGGTGTTCTCGGTCTGCGCGGCGGCCATCTCCGCCCGCTCGAAGCTGATGGAGACGCCGTTGGCACAGCGGGCCAGTGCCGCGAAGTGCGTCTCCGCATCGCTCCCGCGCGTCAGGTAGCCATCGAAGTCGTAGGCCGGGCTGACCCGCCAGCATTGCGCGAAGACCGTCTCGGGCACCAGCGTCCAGCCGAGCAGGCCGAACAGGTAGTCGAGATCGTAGCAGCCCCAGTTCATCAGGATCCCGCCGCCGTTTTGGGCCTTCTTCAGCCGCCAGTCGGGCGCCGGCTCGCTGCGCGGCTTGCCGGCGCCGCTGATTGCCTTGCAGCGCACCATCCGCAGCTCGCCCAGCGGGCCGGTCTGGAGGAACTTCGCCACCGCCTCGGCGGACTCCGTGAAGCGCATGCGGGACGAGCAGCAGCCGGCCACGCGGTCGCCCTGTGCCGCGAGGAGCTGCTCCGCCTCGCCTGCGTTGCGCGCCACCGGCTTCTCGGTCAGCAGGTGCTTACCGGCGGACAGCGCGTGGAGGCCCAGCGACAGCCTCCCGTCGGCCGGCAGCGCGAGCACCACCGCCTCGACCGGCGCCCCGTCGATCAGGTCGTCGCCCTCGACGTAGACCTGCGGCACGCCAAACTCGGCGGCCATCTTCTCGCCCCGCTCGGGGATCCGGTCGGCTACCGCCACCAGCTCCACGTTCTCCGCCGCGGTGGCCGTCTGCACGTGGTGCCTGCCGATCACGCCGCAGCCGATGATGCCGATCTTCACGGGTTCCATGCCCTGCTCCTCGGACCGCCCGTCACCGGGCCCGCGCCTCGATCCACTCGATCTCCACCCGCGCCCCCTCGCCCACGTCCGCCGGCTCGGGATCCAACCGTAAGAGATTCACCACGCCGTCCCAGCCGGGCTTTCCGCGCAGGTCGAAAACCACCGCGTGCCACTGCCCGTCGGGCGGCAGGTCGACGGTCAGGTTGCGCTCGGGGCCGGTGCCCGGCCGGCCGGCCGTGCCCCAGAAGAGGCACAGCTTGGACACGGTGAGCGCCTCGAGCCTCTCGAGGAATGCTCGCGCATCGTACCACGACACGCCGGTCATGGGAAGGTCCGGCTCCGCTTCGGCGCGCCCATCCCCGGCTCGCCGTGCCGCAGACCGTCCACCACCACCCGCACTGGGTCGGCACCGTGGGACACCTTGAGGAACAGCACCGCGTTCCCCCCGTCGTACATCGTGTTCACGCCCGGCGCGTCGAGGTCGGGTCCCGTGCTGGCCGGCTTGCCGGCCAGGGCCACCGCGGCCGGCGTGGCGACGAACGGCAGCATGGTGCAGCTCACCGCGCCCGGCGGCGCCGTCAACGTGAACGTGAGGCTGTTGTCCACCAGCTTCACGTCGCCGATGCGCGCGCCGGAGCTGAGGTGGAAGCTCTCGTTCCCGACTTTGGCTATGGCCGTCTGCACTTCCGGGTCGAGGCCGCGCAGCGCCAGGTAGTTGAGGATCACGTCCTCCGGGTTGATGAAGGGCGCGTTCCGTTGCGTGAAGCGGCCGTACCAGCCGTCGGGATAGCAGCCCTTCAGCTCCGGCCGCTCGTCGCCGAACTGTTGATACATGCCGCTGACCGTGATCCCCTCGGCCACCTTCTTCCAGTCACGCGACCCATCGTAGGGCGCGAGCTGCTGCAGCGCATAGGCATACACCAGGCCGCACCACTGCACCGGCACGCCCAGCCAGCTATGGGTGAAGTAGGTGGAGCCGAGCACAGGGATGGTGGCATACCGCATCCCTGGCTTGGCGGGATCGTCCCAGAAGTAGCAGAACGGCAGCCCGCTCCGCGCCCAGTAGGTGGCTTTGGTCAGGTACGCCGCGTCGCCGGTGGTGACGAAAGCGTCCACGTACGCCCGGATGGCGTGCGCCGCGGCGAGGATGTCGGGCTCGTGGATGGGGCACTCCCAGCCCTGCGCGCCCGCCGGCACCACGAAGCGGTCCATGAAGGCGAGCGCCTTCCGCCCGGCGGCGATGGCCTCCGGATCGCCGGTCATCCTGGCCCAGCGCCAGATCGCAGAGGCCGAGCCGGCGCAGGTGCCCAGCTCCGCCGCGCCGTCCTCGCCCAGCGAGGTGCGCTCGGCGTCGGGATGGTAGCGCCACGAGCCGTCGGCGCCCATCCCGCCGATGGCCCCGTAGACGCCCGCCCGCAGCGCCGCGTAGGCGCCGTCCAGGTGGCCAGCTACGAACGGCGCCGTCGAGCGCATGATGTGGCAGCAGTTGTTGCTCGCCAGGCCGGCCTCGCCGGCGTGCCGCCGCGCCTCGGCCGCGCCGGCGGCGTCCTTGGTCACCAGCGCGTCGGTCAAGAGCAGCGTGGCGAAGTTGGGCGCGTTCTGGTCGGGCCAGCCCACGCAATGGCGCGACTTGCTCGTCTTCTCGTCCCACACGCTGTGCATGAAGCCCCAGCGCGAGAGCGCCAGCTCCGCCTCGAAGTCGCGCGGGTGCGGCTGCGGCTCCGGGAGTCCGTGGTAGATCTGTGTCCAGGCGTCGATCGCGTCCAGCACGTTGCCCTTCGGCCGGAGGAGCACCTGCTGTTCCAAGGTCATCGTCTGCCCCGCGGCCAGGGCGTAGGGCGCGGTGCTGAGGAGCTGGTTCTCCTGGATCAGGTCGGGCCCCGATGGCACGAAGAGCTGCAAGCGGTGGTTGGCCTGCCCGTCCAGGAAGTTCGGCGAGGCGAACAGCGCCGAGGCCATGAACCGCTCGGCGTGCCACTTCGCGGTCTGGTCCCAGAGCAGCCCCACCAGGCCGTCTTCGCTCTCCACCGCCATCAGCGGGATGCAGACCTTGTAGGGATCGGGCACGAGCCGGAGCGCCAGCGCCGGGGCGAAGTCGCGCGTGGAGCTCGACGGCTCGTCCGCCGCCAGGTACTCGAGGCCGGGGAGGAGACCGGTGAGCTTGTGCTCGCCCCGGCCGCCGTCACCCACCAGCACGGCCGGCCCGCGAAGCGCGCGGACGCCGATGTCGGCCGCGGCATTCAGCTCCACCGCCACGTTGAGCAGCCCGTCGCCGGGCGAGAGCCGGAGCCGCACGGTGATGGACGCCGCCACGCCCTGCACCGGCAGCTTCACCTGGCAGCCGCCGGCGATCGCGCCCACCTCGGGCTTGCCGAGCTCCGCCGGGGTGTCGCCGAGGCATAGCTCGCAGAGCGACGGCGCGGCGGCCAGCCTGCGGTAGCCGCCGGCGTCGGCCACCTCGAACAAGACCGCGCCGGCGCCGCCCTCGGTGAGGATCACCCGGGCGTGCTGGTTCTGCAGCACGATCGTGTCGCCGAGGATCTGCAGTTCGCGGTTCATGGCGCGCTCGGCCGGCACCTGCGCCGGTGCGGCGAAGACGCGGAACCGTCCCTCGGCGCGCACCGTCTCCGCGGGCGCTGGAATGGTCTCCTCGGCGGCGGGCAGGGGATGCCAGGTGGCGGTGCACGTCACCTGCGCCGTGCCCGGTGCCGCCACCGGTTTGGCCGGCGCTGTCACGCTGAGCGTCTCGCCCGGGTTCAGCCGCGCCACCGGCCGCTGTGCGTCGGACACGCCGCCGAACTGGAGTGTGAGGCTGTGCTCCTCGGTGAACGGCGCCCGCCCGGTGTTCTCCAGCACGGCCACCACCTCGAACGGCTGCCCGTGGAAGATCACGCCGTTGCGCGTGCCGACGGAGCTGCTCGACTTTGGCCGCGCTCACCTCCACTTGCACCCCGGCTGCGCCGGGCACGCGGCTCAGGTCGAAGTCCAGGTACGCCAGCCCGTCGCCCTTGAGCGGCAGCGTCACCGGGCCGGGGAGCGGCTTGGCGTCGGCCCCGGTGGGCACCGCGCGCAGTTCCGCGCCGGCCCCGGCGGCGCTGAACGAGAGCAGGGCGCCGCCGCTCAGGATCCGGCCCCGCCCGGCATCGTCCAGCCCGTTGCCGCGCAGCAACACCACCTGAGGCAGGCCGAGCATGGCCCAGTCGAAGCTCGTGTTGCCGTGCCCGCCGTCGTCGGTGTAGAGCGCCAGCTTGACCGCCCGGCCGGCCTGCTCGCGCAGGTCCACGGCGAACGGCACCCAGCCGGGCTCGGTGACCAAGATGCGGTTGAGCGGCTTGCCGTCGAGCATCACGCCGATGCCGACGCCGTCCATCGGATGCTCTTCGGGCTTCACGCCGTCGGAGAGCCCGGCCCAGGCGGCGAAGACCAGCCGGTCGTCGGCGCCCACCGGCGGAAGCGTGACATCCCAGGTGGCGGTGGCGGGCTGATCGTTCTTGGGGTGCAGGAAAACCGCCTGCATCGAGCGCGCGGCGGCGCGGCCGGGGTTGCGCGGCTCGCAGGCCATGGCGTTATCCACCGCGGCCCGCGGCAGGGCGTCGAACCCGTTCCACACGGTGACGAGCTGAGACGGCCCGGCGGTGACGAGCAGCGCGGCGTGGCACATGGCGAACAGCATGGGCGGGCTCCGGGAACACCGGCGTGGTTGGCCGGCAGGGCGGCGATCCCTGCCGCGTTGCGGGCCAACTGGCGACCATGTGGCACGGGCGGTCCGCCGCCCGTGTCGGGGGCCTGTCACGCCGGACACGGGCAGCAGACTGCCCGTGCCACACGGTGGGTGGCGCAGGAGCGCGCGCGGCTGCTAAGGCGCGCCCACCCGCCTCAGCCCCGGGTTCTTGCCGGCGGCCACCGCCGCCCAGAACCGC
>JACPDV010000271.1 GCA_016183835.1 Armatimonadota bacterium | reverse complement strand
GCCGTTGAGCCAGACCCGGATGCCGTCGTCGCTGCCGGCCAGGAGACTTGCCGGGCGCTCGGCGTCGGCGACGACGGTGCAGAGCGCGTAGCCGGCCACGTCTTCGCCGCCGCCGTAGTGATGCAGGAAGTCGAGCGAGTAGGGCGCCAGGCCGTCCGGCGCGGTCCAGGCGGTGAGCGGCCGGGCGGTCAGCTCGGCGGCCAGCGCGTCCCTGTCCGCGACGGTCAGCGCCGGCGACTGGGGCGGCGTCCACGGGCGCGGCTGCTCGAGCACATGCCACCAGCGGAGGAACCAGGCCGGGTTGCCGGCGGTCTTCTCGTCGAGCTGGGCCGCGCGGCCCTCGGGATCCATGACCAGCACCTCGGCGCCGGCCGGCGCCTCGGCTCGGCGGTGGACCTCCTCGCGCGTCAGCTCCAGGTGCGTCCGGCCGGCCACCTCGTGGGCCGGCAGCTTGAGCCGCTGCCTGCCCTCGATCTCCACCAAGGCGATCCCCGCGGGCGCGTCAAGCTGCAGCGTGCCGCGCTCCCAGTCGATGGCGATGCGCGGCGCCGGCCGCCCCGACGCCGGCTGCGGGTCGGCGTGGAACCACGGGTTGAGCGCGAGCCGAGCGGCGAACAGCGGCTCCCAGTAGGCGGTCTGGTCGGCGGTGAAGAGGGTCGGCTCCGTGTGCCCCTCGCGCGGGGCCTCGGTGACCACGAAGGTGCGGTTGAGCCAGTCGAACCCGCGCGCCATGATGCAGCGCCCGTCGGGGCTGTGCGGCAGGCCGAAGGTGTGGCCCAGCTCGTGGAGCCAGGCGCCGATGCCGGTGGCCGCCAGCGACCAGAGCGTGCCGCGGTAGGCGGTGTCGTCCGCCACCCGCGTGTCGTCCACCGGGGTCGCGTCGCCAAAGGCGCGCGGCACGTCCGCGAGGGAGGCCGGCCAGGCGCAAAGTGCGTTGTTGCTGAACACCGCCTGCGGGCCGCCGCCCAGCGCCGTGTGGCCGAGGGCGCGCTTGGTGGCCGCGTCGTAGGCCACGAAGCCGTTCATCACCAGCACCTTGGTGTGCTCGTAGTCGAACCGCGAGCCGAGGAACCGCAGGGTGCGCCCCCACTGCTCGCCCGGGTCGCGGCGGCGCAGCTCGGCCGCCGGCTCGGGGTAGGCCACCGTGTGCACCACCGGCTCGCCGTCGGCGTCGGTCTCGAGGGCGAAGGTCTGCCGGCCGTAGCCCGCGTCGTGCATCACCTCGGCGGTGAAGGTCTGCATCAGGCGCGCGGCGGTGCGGAGCCGCGGCACGTAGTCGAAGCGATCGCCGTCGAGCTGGGTCGGGTACTTCGTCTCGCCCTCGCTGCCGGTGAGGTAGACCAGGGAGACATGGTACGGGCTGGTGGCGGGCCTGTAGGTGAGGCGCAGTTCGAGCGTCTCGCCGGCGGCGGCGAGGGCCAGGTGGTTGTCGCCCTGTCGCAGCTCGACCAGGGCCTTGAACCGGCCGTCCACTACCGCCGCCGCGATGGCGCCACCGGGCCGCGGGTTGTCGCGGTTGACCACCTCGAGGCGCTCGCCCTGTGCGGTGCCGGACAGGAGGGCCACCGGATAGCGCAGCGTCTCGCCGGGCCGCAGGTTGGTGACGGTGATGGCAGCGTGGGCGGCGGGCAGGAGCAGGATCACCGGGAGTAGCGACAGGCGCACGGGCGGGCTCCGGGACGCACGGGCATCGGCTCCTCGGCCGCGGATTCCTCCCGCATTGCGCAGAGACGCGGGCCTGGGTAGAATGATTGCTGCCGGATGAGCTGCTCGCCGAGGCCAAAGCCGCCGCGGTGCGGGAGCACACCACGCTCACGCGGCTGGTCGAGGAGGGCCTGAGGTTGAGGCTGCGGGCGGCCAACGGCGAACGGCGGGGGCGGGCCCACCTCGAACTGCCTGTCAGCGACGGCCGCGGAGGGCTACGAGAGGGTCTGTCCGGCCTCTGCAATCGTGAATTCTGGGACGCGATGGATGAGGACGGAGTGGCGTGACTCCCGATGTCAATGTCCTGGTAGGCGCGCTCCGCACCGATCTGCCTGAGCACCCTGTGGCGGCGGGTTGGCTCCAGGCGGCGCACGCCGCCTGCGAGCAGGGCGAGACCCTCGTCCTGCTTCCCATGGTGGCTGCCGGCTTCCTCAGGGTGGCCACCCACCCACGCATCTTCCGCCAGCCGAGCACCATCGCGGAAGCCCTGGCGTCCCTCGATGCCCTGCTCTCAGCGGCCTACATTAGAGTCCTGGATCTCGGACTGGATCTGAACGAGCTGCGCCGCCTATGTGATCAGCACCAGCTCGCCGGCAACGCGGTCCCCGACGCGTGGATCGCGGCAGCGACCCTCGCGAACCACGAGCATCTGGTAACCTTCGATCGAGGCTTCCGGCGGTACCTGCCGCCGAACCAGTTGACCCTCCTGTAGCCCTGAGACCGAGTTGCGCCCACGTCCGAGTTCGGGCACACTCTCCGCACCGGAGCCCGCCGTGAAAGCTGTCGTGCTCGTTTGCCTCGTGACCTCCGCCGCTTCCGCCCTCGGGCTGAAGGTCGCCGCGCTTCCCACCGTGCCCCTGGAGAAGCAGCTCGCCCGCGTCACCGTGGCCAACCCCGCCGCGGCGGTCAACGTGCGGGTCGAGCTGACCATCAAGCCTCCTGTACAGGTCGCGCGCACCACCGCCGCCGCGGCCAATGTCCCCGCTGGCGGGTCGGTGGACCTCGACGTGCCGTTCGAGCTGTTCGAGGCCGGCGACCACGCGGTCACCGTCCGCGCCCTGGTGGACAACGCCGAGGCCGCCACCTGGTCCGGCACGCTCACCGTCACCGGGCTCGACGCGGCCGTCACACCGTTCCCCAACTACTACCGCGCCGTCAAGCCCGATGCCGCCAAGGTGGTCACCAGCATCGACTACTCCAACCGCTTGCATCACCGCGGCAAGCCGTGGTTCCCCATCGGCATCTACCTCACCCCGCAGTCGGAGCAGGCCGCCCGGGAGCTGGCCGACGCCGGGTTCGACCTGGTCTGCCTCAACCCGCTCCCGCCCGAGGCTGTGCGCAAGTACCTCGACGCCATGCAGGGCTGGGGGCTCAACGTCTGGATGCCGGTCTCCTGGAGCCTGCAGTTCGCCGAGGGCGACATGGCGAAGAAGAAGGCCGAGCTGCAGGCGCTGGTTGCGGCGGTGGGGAGTCACCCGGCGCTGGCGCTGTGGG
Organism: Armatimonadota bacterium; assembly: GCA_016183835.1. Lineage (GTDB taxonomy): Bacteria > Armatimonadota > UBA10988 > UBA10988 > UBA10988 > JACPDV01. The sequence goes on along the minus strand of JACPDV010000271.1, from coordinate 5,091 downwards.
AGAGCATGGACGAGCCGGCCTGGGGCGGGCAGCCGGCCTGGGGCCTCCGCGAAGGCTACCAGTTCCTGCGCGCGCTCGACCCGCAGCGGCCCATCTGGACCAACCACGCCCCGCGCAACAGCATCCAGACCCTCGCCTGGTACAACCAGGGCACTGACATCGCCGGCTGCGACATCTACCCCGTGCCGATGCCGCAGGGGCAGTCCGACCTGCCCAACAAGACCTACTCCGTGGTGGGTGACGAGACCGCCAAGTCCATCGCCTCGGTCCGTGGCGAGAAGCCGATCCTGATGGTCCTCCAGGGCTTCGCCTGGGCCGCCCTCAACCAGCGCGACGACCCCAAGGCCGTCTATCCCACCTTCGCCGAGTCGCGCTACATGGCCTACGACGCGATCCTCTCCGGCTGCCAGGGCATCCTCTACTGGGGCTGCCATTACGCGCCGCGGCCGTCGCCCTTCTGGTCCGACCTGAAGAAACTGGTGAGCGAGCTGCGCGCGATGCAGCCGGTGCTGGTAACGGGCCCAATGACCGGCCGCAGCTCAGCCACGGTCGAGCCGGTGGACGGCCCGGTACGCGTCAGCCTGCGGATGGTCGACGGCCACGAAGTGCTGCTGGCGCTGAACCGCAGCGCGGCGGAGGCCGAGGTGAGGGTCAGCGTGCCGAAAACCGCCGGGAAGAAGTGGCGCGGGCTGTTCGGCGATCCGGCGCCGCGGATGGTGGGCGCCCGGCTGGCGCTCGCGCTCCCGGCCTGGGGCGTGCGGGTGCTGACCACCGACCCGCGGTGGGACCCGCGGCGGAAGGACTACACGGCCGAGGCGGCCAAGACCCGCCAGCTCCGGCCGCTGGTGACCGAGGCGGGCAACGCCGTCCCGAACGCCTCGTTCGACCAGGACGACGACGGCGACAGCGCGCCGGACGGGTGGGAGGTGCGCTACCCGTTCACCGCGACGCTCGACACCGAGGTGACGCACGGCGGCCGGGCGGCGCTGCGGCTGGTGGCGGACACCGCGGAGTTCCGACCCCTTCTGGTGATGCAGCACTGCCCGACGCAGGGCAACCGGAAGTACCGCCTGACCGCCTGGCTACGCACCGACACTCCCGGCGTGAAGGCGCGGATCTACGCAGAATGGGTGAAGGACGGCTGGCACAGCGGGATCATGCCGTGGACCGAGCCGACGGCGGCGTGGCGGGAGTACGGCGTGGACGTGCTGACCACGCCGGACCCGGAGGGCAATCTGTACGTTGTGGTGCAGGTGGACGGGCCGGGACGGGTGTGGTTCGATGATGTCCGGCTGAGCGAGGCGCCGTAGGTCCGTTCGGGCACCCCCTCCTTGCCAAGGAGGGGGCAGGGGGAGGTCCCGGCGGATCGGGGTTGGCGGAACGTGGTGGGCGGCGGGACCTCACCCCGGCCTTCTCCTTGGCAAGGAGAGGGTGCCGGAACGGAATGGAGAGCGGCATGAACGTGCGGCGGCGTCTGGTGGAAGTGCCGGGTGAACCGTCGAAGGTGGCCTCGCGGGCGGCCGTGCGGCTGGCCATCGAGGGCGGGGAGATCGAGCCGCTCTCCGCCACCGAGTTCATCTGGCGGCCGGCGGAAGCTGAGCGGAAGCTGTTCCGCTGCCCGAAGCAGGTGCGGGTCACCGCGCTGGAAGGCGACCAGCCCGGTTTCACCAGCGTGGTGATCGAGTGGCGCGATGTGGGCGGGCTGCCGTGGCTCCCCTGGCTGACCGGCGGCATGATCGCGCTGGGCCTGGCGGCGATGGCGATCCTGCCCGGCCTGCCGTTCTGGCAGATGCTCGGCGGGCTGGCGCCGGTCCTGGTGGCCTTCCTGGCGCCGAAACTGATGGACAGCCGGTCGCTGCCCCGGATCATCGGCGCGTGCAGCGTGGGCACCACGCCGACCATGTCGGCCATCCCCGATGTGGAGCGCTGGCTGACGCTCGACGAGCCCGAGCGGGAGGCGGCGCTGGTCGAGCTGCGGCAGGTGATGGCCGACATGGTGGCCGGCGACCCGAACACCTATCGCGGCGAGGACCGCCGGAGCAGCACGGAGATTCTCGGCTGGCCTCTGTGGCACATCGCCACCGGCCGCGACCCGCTGACCGGCAAGGCGCGCTGGGCGCGCGGCTGGTATGCCCGGGGGCAGTGCGCGGAGGGTCTGGTCGCCGTGGGGCAGCTCTCGCACGGCTGGTTCGCCATCGGGCAGTGTGCCTGGGGGCTGGTGGCGCTGGGCCAGGCGGCGTTCGGGGTGATCTCCGGTGTAGGGCAATTGGCCCTGGGCGCCCTGTACGGGCTCGGCCAGCTGGCGGTCGGGCTGGTGAGCGCCGGAATGGCGGCCTTCGGGCTGTTCGTCGCGGCGCCCTGGGCCCACGTGTCCGACCTGACGATCTGGCTGCTGTCCGCGCTCGGCATTGTGACCGCCGCGGTGTGGGCTGGAGTCTTCGCGGTCAGCACGGGCTGGCTCCGCGGCAACGAGCAACAGGAGCTCACCCGCAGGCTGGCCGAGCGCGGCTACGTGGAGCCGGTGGCCGACGAGCACTCCCTCTCGCCCGCCGAGCGGCTCACCGGCGACGAGGCGGAACGGGGCATCTCCCTCGCCGAGGGCTCGGAGCAGACGGTCAGCGAGTAGCCGGCCGGCGGGCTCGCGCGTACTCGCCATAGGCGGCGAAGAGCGTCCGGGCGCGCGCGTCCACCAACGGGTTGTCGCTCCCCGGCGGCTCGAAGAAGCCGGTCACGTCGTAGCCGGTCAACGCCTCCACGTAGCGGCATTCGAGCTCGATCTGCCGCCGCACGCGGTCGAACGGCGGCGGGTAGGCGTTGGCGTAGCCGCTCTTGCCGTCCATCTCCCACAGCTCCAGGTCGGCCCAGAGGTGCTTGCCGGTGCCCTCGTGCGCCGCGCGGTAGCGGCGGTAGCACTCGTCGAGCTGCGCCATCCGGCGCTCGGGGTCGTAGGTGTACTTGCCCGGAACGTAGCCGGCGCCCACGGCATCCTGGTAGGCGAAGATGTCCACGTGGCTGGCGCGGAGCACGGCCGCATCCAGGATCGGCGTGCCCGACGGCGCGCACAGCACCGGCTTGTCGGGCGCCAGGGCGTGGCACGCGTCGGCCACCGGGTCGTAGTAGGCCGAGGCGCGCGCCAGGTCGGCCATTTCGTGGGTCAGGTACCAGCCGTACAACGACCGGTGCGCGCCATAGCGCCGCCACAGCTCGCGCGCCACGCGGCTCGAGAGCTCCACCGCCGTGCCCCGCCGCGTGGGCCAGTCGGGCTTGTCGAAGCTCTCCATGAGCTGCATGTCGCCGCCGCGGCCGAGGCCCAGGAAGACGTGCATCCCCAGCCGGTCCGCCGCCGCCAGGAGCGTCTCCACCACATCGAAGGTGAACCACGGCTCACCTGTCACGCGCCCCATGTCGCGGTCGAAGAAGTGGATCTCGCTGGGGTAGAAGAAGGCGCCCTGGAACTCCACGTAGGTGACGATCAGCCAAGACACGCCGACGCCGTGAAGCCCGCCGAGGAGGTGCTCCAGGTCGGCCGCGGTGACCGCCCGGCGGCGGGCGTAGACGCTCGGGCTGAGGCCCAGCGGATCGAGCCACACGCCCTGCAGCCGCGGCAGGGCCGGGGTCCGGGAGGCGACGACGCTCACCGCGGCGTCGCGCTCGGCCAGGCTCGCGCCGGCGCGGACCCGGATCAGAAGGTGGTGCTCCCCGGCGCGCCCGGCGGTGGGGCACCAGGCCCGCACGAGCCGCGTCTCGCCGGGCGCCAGGGTGAGCTTCGTGTGGAACACCCGGCGGCCCGCCTCCACCCGGTCCCAGTAGACCGCCGCCTGCGCAGGTAGAGGCGTGGCGCCGGGGTTGGCCAGGGCGATGCGGACCTCCAGGCTGACCCGGTCGGTCACCGGGCCGGGCGGGACGAGGGTGATCCCGGTCGCCACCTCGGCGCTCGCGGGCACGACCCAACCGGTGAGCCAGGCCGCGACTGCGCCGAGGAATGCGCCCGGACGCGGGCCACCAGTCGCCTGAAGCTTGCCGGCAAGTCTCATCCCGTCACCCGGTCGCGGACCACCGATCGCCCGGTCCTTGGCGGCAAGTCCCCCTCCGAGAGGTGCATTCCTCTACCGCCCTCGACAAGGGTTTCCTGGCACGATATACTCTGCCGCATGTTTGACGCGGTGCGACTACGGCTCGCTTCGCAACCGAATCGCATCAATTGGGCCACCCCTGGCCGCCACGCAGCGACGGGAAATGCGCGAAACTAGGAGGTGGCGGTGCTGCGGCCCGCCAATTCGTGACCCGACTGTACCTGGGCGGCGCGCAGCCGACGGGGTTGGGCGGAGGGATGCAACATGACACGTCGGAAGGGTTTCACCCTGATTGAGTTGTTGGTCTTGATCGCCATCATCGCGATCCTGGCGGCCATCCTGTTCCCTGTCTTTGCCAAGGCACGTGAGAAGGCGCGGCAGACGTCGTGCCTGAGCAACGTCAAGCAGCTCCAGTTGGCGTGGCTGCAGTATGCCCAGGACTACGACGAACGCATGATGCCCATGCTCCTCGGCAACGGCGCGCCGGGCGCCGGCTGCGGTGCGTGGTGGTACGGCGTCAACGCCACCACCCCCGGGGTCCTGCACCCCTACATGAAGAACATGCAGCTCCTGCAGTGCCCCAGCTCCATCGATCTGCTGGCCGGGGTAACCAACTACGCCTACAACTACCAGTTGGCGTCGAATGCGGCGGGCAGCTACCCCACCCTCGGGTGCTACTCGCAGGGCGGCAGGGCGCTGGCCAAGATCCTGTCACCCGCCACCCTCGCCGTGTTCTCGGAAGGCTACATCTGCCCCTACGCCGGCAACGCCAACACGACGTTCTGGGGCTGGGCACCGGCGGGCTACAATCAGTGCGGCCGGGTGGACGATCGCCACAACAACGGCGCCAACGTGGGCTACGCCGACGGCCACTCCAAGTGGGTGAACCGCAACGGCTTCGCCCCGGGCACCCAGATGTGGGTCCCCTAGCCCCACCGGCCCGCGCTTGACCGCTGGAGACGGGTCGGCTACGTTACCTCCGCCGGTCCCTCGCGGACCGGCGGAGGTAACATGAAAC
>JACPDV010000248.1 GCA_016183835.1 Armatimonadota bacterium | reverse complement strand
CTTCCAGATCTGGTGGCCCAGGATGCCGTGCCGCGAAGGGGGCAGGCCCTGGTAGATCGAGGTCATCGCCGTGCTGGTGATGGAAGGGAAGACCGAGGTCAGCCACGTGGACGCGCGGATCCGGGCGGAGCGCTCGGCGTGGCTGCGCGAGGGCAACGTGGTCGAGCGCGTGGCGCCCTACACCGTGGTCATGGACATCGTCGGCAACCTCTACCAGATCTACTACCACGCCAAGCGCGTGGCCAAGCTGGTGCGGCGCGCGAGCGACGCCGCGGCCTGGTCGGGCGACGACGACGATTGACAGCAGGCGGGCTCCGGCCGTAGAATCGGTGGGCCTGTTTCTGTGGAGACGCTCTTGCCCGGGTATCCGCCCACCCCGCCTGTGGACCGGCGCCGGCCGCGCACGCTGAGCCAACGGCGCCTCCGCTTCGCCCTTTGGACCATCTTCGGCGTCGGCGTCTCGTTCGTCGTCGGCATGTTCGTGGCAGTCCGCCACGAGCCGGGCAACAAAGTGGTGGCGGTCGCCAAGGGGTTGGTCCGCGCGATGGTCTCGCCCGAGTACGTGTTCGACGGCCGCGAGCGGCTCAACGTTCTGCTCATCGGCGAGGACGTCAGCCTCACCAACCAACGGCAGCAGATCAAGTCCTGGTCGCGCGCCGACACCAACATCCTGATCAGCCTCGACCGCCTGAGCCACGGCGCGTCGGCGGTCAGCCTGCCGCGCGACACCCGCGTGATCGTGCCGGGCAGCGGCGTTCACAAACTCAACGCCGCGCACCGCTTCGGCGGGCCCGCCCTGTTGATGGACACCATCCGCCAGAACTTCGGCCTCGACATCCACCACTACCTGAAGACCAACTTCCACGGCTTCGTGGAGATCGTGGACCTGCTCGGCGGCGTGGACGTGGACGTCGAGCGCGACATGAACTACGACGACACGTGGCAGGACTTCCACGTCCACCTCAAGACGGGGGTCCAGCACCTGACCGGGGCGCAGGCCCACGGCTACGTGCGGTGGCGCAAGAACAACCCGCGCTCCAAGGGCGGTGACGGCACCTCCGATCCGCTCGGCGACCTGGGGCGCACCGAGCGGCAGCAGAAGGTGATGCGGATCATCGTTCAGAAGGCGCTCTCGCCGCAGTACATCCGCCAACTGCCCGCCATCGCCGCGGCGGTCCGGCGCTACATCACCACCGACCTCAACGATTCCCAGCTCCTCAGCCTGGTGGAGTTCGTGCACGACCTGCCACCGGGCGCGCTGCAGACCATCACCCTCCCGTGCGACTACCGGCGGCCCTACATGGTCGTCCTGGAGAAGGAGGCGACAGCGAAGCTGAGCCTGCTCTTCGGGGCCACGTTCCATCCCGACGTCTTCGCCAGCGCGGCGTCGACGGCCAGCGCCTGGCACCGGGCCGAGGCCGCGCACCCGTCGCACCGCGTCCCCGCGCACGAGGCCGACGAGGACGACCCCGAGGCCGAACACGACGAGGAGGCGGGTCCGCCGCCGGACGCCCACGAGCCCGGCCCGCACGAGCCGGCGGACGAGCCCGCTCCGCCGACGGCCGACGAGCCGCCCGCGCCCGAGCCGGAGCCGTCGCCCGATGCGGCACCACCTCCGCCGAAGGGCAAGCTCGGACCCGGCCTGCCCATCCCCGCGCCGGACAACAAGCCCGCACCCAAGCCGGCGCCGCCGCCCGACGGCGTGCCCGCCCCCGCGCCCGACGGCCCGCGGTAGCTCAGCCCAGCCACGGCGCGCGCTGCGGCGGCACGGCCCGTCCCGGTTCCAGCGCCTCAGCCACGTGCGCCCGCAGCGCCTCCAGCTCCTCCCGGCCCGGCCCGTGCGTCCGCAGCCCGCTGTGCGCCACGGCCGCGTCGAGCCACAGCCGCACCGCCGCGGCGGGCAGCTCCAGGCGTCCCGCCAGCCAGATCAGCATGTCGCCGTGCAGCCGCGGCCGGCGCGCATCGCCCTCGTAGGTGGTCAGCGGCTGGTGGTCGAGCGCCGCCCGCTGCACCTCGCCGAAGACCCCGCCGCGAGCCACGACCTCCACGGTGGCGAGTACCTCGCAGCCCCACCGGCGCATCGGCCAGTCTGCCGCCAGCGAGGCAGCCACCACCCACTCCGCCGCCGCCCGTGAGTAGCACTTCAGCCCCGACTGCAGGTCGGGCACCGGCCGGTGGGACTCCAGCCACCGCTCGTCCACGGCCGCGCCGCGCCGCGCCGCGTGATAGTGCAGGCCGCGCCACACCACAGCGTTCACGATCCGCTCGTACTCGGCCCGCACCCACCCCATCGGCCGGCCCGGCTCCGTCCGCCCGCCGTTGAGCAGCACCGCCGGGTTCGCTGCTTCCGCCCGCACCTGCAGCGCCAGCCGCACCACCCGCGGCACGTCGTTGAGGAAGTGGTCGCCATCGTGGTCGCGCACCACGAGCCACTCCACGGCCGGCTCCGCGAGCAGCCGCCGCAGCCCGTGCGCCACGGCGCCGCCCTTGCCGTGCGGCCCGTCGTCCAGCTCGACGAAGGTGAACCCGCCGCCCACCCGCGCCGCCGCGTCGGCGGCCACCGCGGAGCCGTCGGCCACCACCAGGCAGTGGGCCGGGTCGACTACGGTGTCCAGATCGGCAAGCGTCGTGGCCAGGATCGCCGCGGCTTCGTCCACGGCGTGGTCGGGCGGGAACCAGGTGGGGACGATCATGCCCAGCCTTGGCCGCAGCTCGGCCTGGGACAGGTAGTACGGTGAAACCATGCGCAGCGCTCCTCGCGGGTTGCCGCCTCGATCGGGCGCGATGTATAATACGCTGACGGTCGGGACGGGCGGTAGTCCAGACCCCGCGGGGAGTGGTGCGGATGCACATGCGGCGATGGTGGGGGCTGGTGTGCCTGTGCCTCATGGGCCCGGGGCTGGCCCTGGCACAGGAGGTGGTGCCGCTCGATCTCTCCGGGTCGCAGTGGATCTGGGCGCCGCCGGGCGGGCCCGAGCCGACCGGGCTCGCCTTCCGCAAGACCTTCAACCTGGTGGCCATGCCGGCCTTCGCCCAGGTGGTCGTCACCGGGTCGGAGAGCTACGATCTGAGCCTCAACGGCGAGGGCATCGGCAGCGACGGCGAGTGGACCTCTCCGGACCGTTACGACATCACGGCCAAGCTGCAAGTGGGCGCCAACGTGCTGGCCGTGATGGTCAAGGCCGGTCCGCCGCGCGGCGGGCTGCTCGTCGCGCTCCGCGCCGTGGACGACAAGGCCGGCGTGCTGGACGTGGTCTCTGACGACACCTGGCGCCTCTCGGCGTCGCCCGGGGCGGGCTGGACCGCGGTCGGGTTCGACGACCAGGCGTGGTCGCCCGCCGGCGTGGTGGGACCCTATGGCTGCCTCCCCTGGGGCCGGCTGACCCGGCTCTCCATCAAAGAAACCCACCGCGCACTGGACGACCTCCCGCTCCATCCGCCCGCCGAGGGCACCGGCAAGAGCGCCTTCTCCGGCGCCTACACCCGGCCCGAGCTGGCCGCCGCCTACGGCGCCTACTACACCGTCGAGCACGGCAGCGGACGCTTCCGGCTAGGCGACTCCACCGCGCCGCTGCTCTTTGTCCGCTACAGCCAGGCCGGCGCCAATCCCGCCGGGGCGGTCACACGCCCGGCGCAGTTCGACCTCGGCCTGTTCGAGGCGGACCTCGAGGCGATGGCCCGGCACCACCTGCAAGTCGCGCTGGAGGGCTTCTCCTGGGTCGACCTGCTCGACGGCACGGGCGCCTGGCGCAGACTCGACGAGCAGCCGACGGGCGGTTCAGCGCCACACTTCGACTACGTCTACCAGCTCCTCGACCGCCTGCTCGACCGGGTGCAGGCCCACGGGCTCCATGCGCTGGCGCTGCTCGACTACCGCCGGCCGCTCCCCGCCGACTGCATCGCCGCGCCGTATGTCGACAAGGCCCTCCTCTCGCCGCCGGTCTGGACGACCATCCTCGCCGGGCAGGCCAAGATCGCCGGGCACTTCGCCGAACGGCCCGTGCTGGTCGGCTACGCCCTGGCCGGCGACGCCCTCCCGGCCTGGCCGGTGCGCACCGAGCCACTCCTGCTCGAGGCGTTCCACGGCTGGCTGGCCGAGCGGCACGGCGACATCGCCGGGCTGCGCCGGGACTGGGGCTCCAATGCCGACTACGCCTCGCTCGACCAGGTGCCCGTGCCCGGCGCCGCCGGGTCCGACCCGGCCGCCGTGGACTTCCATGCTCTGCAGCAGAAGCTGGTGATCGAGCGGGTCAACGAGTGGGCCGCCGCCATGCGCGAGGCCGATCCGCACCACCTGTTGATCTACGGCGACCCCGGCGAAGACCGGCCGCTGCTCGCGGCGCAGCAGCTCCACGTGGACCTGCTGGGCCCGTTCGCGCTGGATCCGGTGCGCGACGATCCGGCGCCGCTGGAGGTGTTCCCCGGCTACAGCCAGGCCTTGGCCGGGCTGCGGCCTTACGCGGGGCTGGCCGATGGCGGGCCGCTCGGGCTGCTCGGCGGGCGGCTCGGGGCGGGCTCGCGCGGCGCGGCGGGCGCCCGGCTGGTGCGGCACGAGTGGCTGCAGGTGGTGGGCCACGGCGGCGCCGGCCTGCTGGCCGCACCGAGCTGGCACCGGTTGGCCAACCGCGCGCCTGGCATCGGGCCGGCCGACGAAACCACCCTGGGGCTGCTCGGCGAGCTGGTGGCAGCCACTTCGCTGCCGCTCCTGGCGCGCCAGCCCGCGGTGCTGGTCTTGCGCAATGACGCGGTCGCGCTGAGCAACCGGCCCGAGCTGGACGGGCGCGCCGTCCGGCGGGTGGGCGAATCCCTCGACCGGCTGCACGTCGCCTACGCCATCGCCCCGGCCAGCCTCGTGGGCGCGGCCGCTGAGCCCGGCAAGGTGGACCTGGACAAGTACCGGGCGGTGGTCCTCCCGTGCCTCGATCAGCTTCCCGAGCCGGCAGTGTGGGCGCGGCTGAAGCAGTGGTTCGACGACGCCGAAGGCGAAGGGCGGCGGCTGGTGGTGCTCGGGTTGCCGGGCCGGCTGGACGAGTACTTCCAGACCAGCTCCCGGCCGGAGGCGCTCAGCTCCCTGCTGGGCGAGATCGAGCCTCAGACCGCGGTGGAGGCGCCGGAGTCGGCGTTCCTCTTCCTCCCGCCGCCGCTGGCGCCGCTCCCCACCGGGCGGCGGATCCCTTGGAGCCCGGGCGACATCTCGCCACTGGGGCTGGGTGAGCGGCACGAGACGGCGCCGCTCGCCTTCCTCCGCACCCCCGCCGACGAGCGCGTCGGGCGCGAAGGGCGCATTGTGCTCGCACGCCGCACAGCCCACCAGAACCAGGTTGTGGTGGCCGGGTTCGCGCTCGGCCGCGGCGACCTCGACAGCTTCGGGGCCGCGCAGCAGGGCAGCCTGACCACGCTCCTGGGCGGGGTGTTCGACCAGGCCGAGGTGCAGCCCGCGGTGGAGGCGCCGGAGAACCTGAGCGTGTTCCTCGCCGAGGGCGGGCGCGCGGCGTTCGTGGCGGAGCGCTTTGGCTCCTCGGCCGACACGGCCTGGACCACCGTGGCGACCCAGCCGCAGGTGGCGTGGAGCAATTCCACCACGCGGTTCGACGGCAAGGGGCGGGTGACGGTGGCCACGCCGCTGGCGCCCTACCAGGTCCTGGCGCTTTTGCCGGTGGCCGATATCTTCGGCGTGGATCCGGGGCAGACGGCGATGGTCCGCGCGGGCCAGGCCGGGGTGCAGCCGATCGCGCTCACGGCGCAAGGGCCGGCCAGTCTCAGGCTGCGGCTGTGGCTCGACCCGGGGCAGGTCTACAGCGTGCAGGCCGGGAGCGTGCCGCTGGGGCTGATTCCGTCGGGGCCGGACGGCTCGCTCGACGTGGCGGTGCCCAAGGGCGGGCCGGCCACCATCAAGGTCGCCTCGGTCCCGTTCGGCGACCCCGGCAAGATCACCGCGGAGCAGGTGCTGGTGGTCGGCGACTGGTACGGCTCGCGCGGCGAGTGGGGGCGGGCGTTGCGCGAATACGACCGGCTGCAGACGCTCTACCCCGGCACCGACGTGGCGAAGCTGGCCGGCGAGCGGCGCAACGCCGTGCTGACCAAGAGCGCCGCCGTGGTGGTCGTGAACTGCTCTGTCATCCCGCTGGCCTTGAGCTACGCCGGGCCGACCCACACCGAGGGCGTGGTGGGGCCGGGCAAGCAGAAGACCTTCCTGCTCTACGCCGGCGACTACGTCGAGACGCGCGCGCCGGGTGACAACGGCGAGTCGCTGCCCGGTCTGTCGGGCACCGACCGCTTCACGGTGCAGGCGCGCCAGGTGGTGGTGCGCGAGTATGGCGCGCTGAAGCCCAACGGCTCCACGGACTGGGACATGGACCTCAACGCCCGGGGCAAGCTGACCGACGAGGAGCGCAAGGCACTGACGGCCGAGGCGACGGCGGCGCTGCCCGCGCCGCCCGGCGCGGCGGCGGCCGGCGCTCCGGCGGCGGCCGGCGGGCCCGCGCCGAAGGGACCGGAGATCCCGGTTCAGACCCTCCTCAAGTACAGCGACAAGGAGAACGCGAAGCAGACCCGGATCAGCGTGCTGAACGACACGGACTACGTGATCGAGCTGAACATCATCCAGGACTTCGGCCCGGGCGGCGGGAAGCCGAAGGGCAAGTTCATGGAGCTGAAGCCGCACGGGCGAGGCTCGATGACGATGGTCAACTCCGGCAGTTGGGCGGCGTTCGGCAAGGTCCTGCCCGGCGGGCAGGAGTACACCTTCGGGCTGAACCGGGTGATCGGCAAGGACGTGAACTGCACCCTCCATCAGATGACACCGCGCGAGGTGGAGGCGCAGGAGCGGGGCGAGGAGAGGCGCGAGCGGCCCCGGCCGCAGCCCCGGCCGCGGGGCGGCGGCATGCAGATGCCTTCGCTGGGCGGGACGGGCAGGTAGCGCCGCGTCCGCGCGGCCGGCAAGGTGCCACGGTGAGTGAGACCGGCCCACGGATCCACGTGCTCGAGCCGGTGGTGGCCAACCAGATCGCCGCCGGTGAGGTGGTCGAGCGCCCCGCCAGCGTGGTCAAGGAGCTGGTCGAAAACAGCCGCGACGCCGGGTCCACCCGGATCGAGGTGTCCGTCGAGGACGGCGGCCGCAAGCTCCTCCGCGTCCGTGACAACGGCCACGGCATGGGCGATCAGGACGCCGTGCTCTGCCTCCAGCGCCACGCCACCAGCAAGATCCGCACGGCCGACGACCTGCGCAACATCCGCAGCCTGGGCTTCCGCGGCGAGGCGCTGCCGAGCATCGCCTCGGTCTCGCAAATGACGCTGATCACCCGCGAGGAAGGCCGCCCCGCCGGGGTGCAGATGCTCGTCGAGGGCGGTGTGGTGCGGGAGTTCAACGCCGTCGGCTGCCCCGTGGGCACCGACATCGCCGTGCGCGACCTGTTCTTTAACACGCCCGCCCGCCTCAAGTTCCTCAAGACCGCCGCCACGGAGCTGGAGCACATCCTCGCCCACATGACCGCCTTCAGCCTGCTCCACCACGACGTCGCCTTCCGCCTCGAGCACAACGGCCGCGAGGTGCTCTCCGCGCCGGCCTGCAGCGACCTGAAGAACGCCCTGGTGACCGTCTACGGCGCCGACCTGGCGCGCGAGATGATCCCTGTCGAGCTGGACGCCGGCACGCTTTTCATTCGTGGCGCCATCGGCAAGCCGGCGCTCGCCCGCGGCACCCGCAGCCACCAGTGGTTCTTCGTCAACGGCCGGCCCGTGCGCAACCGGACTCTCAGCCACGCCCTCTACGACGGCTACCATACGCTGCTCATGAGCGGCCGCCACCCGGTCTGCGTGGTGGTGATCGAGCTCGATCCGAGCAGCGTGGACGTCAACGTGCACCCGGCCAAGAGCGAGGTGCGTTTCGCCCGCGAATGGGAGGTGCACAACCTGCTCCGCCGCGCGGTGCGGGAGGCGCTCGAGGCGGCGCAGCTCCTCGGCTCGGGCGAGGCGATGCCCTCGCTCCGCCCCACTCCGCCGGGGACGCTGGCCGACTCCCCCGCCCCGGCCGAGCCGGGCGAGCCCGCCGTCGCGCCCGCCGAGTCGCTCCCGGTGCAGGGCACGCTGTTCGACGACCCGGACCTGCCGGCGCGGCCCACCGAGCGCTTCCCCCTCCGCATCCGCGCGCTCGGGCAGGTCGGCAACAGCTACATCGCCTGCGACACCGAGGAGGGGCTCCTCCTGATCGACCAGCACGCCCTCCACGAGCGGGTGCTTTACGAGCAGCTCACCGAGGAGGAGGCCCACCGCGGGCGCGACCGGCAGCTCCTGGCGGTGCCCCTGACCCTCGACTTCTCGCCGCGCGAGGCGACCGCCGTGCAGAGCAATCTGGACAACCTGGCGGTCCTCGGGTTCGAGCTGGAGCCGTTCGGGCGCGAGACCTTCCTGCTCCGCTCCGTGCCCGCCGTGCTGGCGCACCGCAAGCACGAGCAGGTTCTGCGCGACGTGGTGGACGACCTGGTGGCGCAGGGCAGCGGCGCGCGCGGGTTCGAGCACCACCGCGACTTCGTCCTCCGCACGATGGCCTGCAAGGCGGCGGTGAAGGCCGGCGACGTGCTCGCGCCCGAGGAGATCGAGGAGCTGCTCCGGCTGATGCACGGCTGTGAGATCCCGTTCCACTGCAACCACGGCCGGCCGACCATGTTCACCATCTCGCTCGACGCGCTCGAGCGACGGTTCGGGCGGACGTAGCCATGCGCGGCGTGGAGCTGCTCTGGCCCGGCAAGTACGCCCCCGACGGCCGCCGCCGGCAGCCGGATCCCGCCGCACTCGCCCGGCCGCTCCACATCGTCGCCGCCGCCGGCGACCCGGTCGGCGGCCGGCTCGGCCGGCTGGTCCTGGGCGACAACCTGGCCGTGCTCTCGACCTGGCTGGGCGAGTTGCGCGGCGAGGTGGACCTCGTCTACATCGACCCGCCGTTCGACATCGGCACCACCCACACCATCCGCCGCACCTCGGGCGCCGGCGAAGCGGTGGCGCAGACGGCGTTTCACGACGCGTGGGACGACGGCGAGGGCGGCTACCTGGCCTTCATGGCGCCGCGTCTGGAGCTGCTCCGCGACCTGTTGGCGGACCAGGGCAGCCTGCTCCTGCACTGCGGCCACCGCTGGGAGCCGGCGCTGGCGCTCGTCTGCGACGAGCTGTTCGGCCGCGGCGACCGCGGGCGTCGTCCGCACGCCGCCGGCTTTCGCAACGCCGTGCGCTGGACCTACGGCCTGGGCGGCTCGAGCGCGCGGTGCTACCCGAAGAAGCACGACACCATCCTCTGGTACACCCGCTCCGCCCGCTGGCACTTCGAGCCGCCGCGCACGCCCGCACGGAGCCAGCGAATGCGCGGGGAGTCCAAGAAGCAGCCCGACGTCTGGGACCTGCCGGCCATCAACAACTAGGCACGCGAGCGCACCGGCTTCCCCACCCAGAAGCCCGAGGCGCTCCTGGAGCGGCTGATCCTGGCTCACAGCCGGCCCGGCGAGCTGGTCCTGGACGCGTTCTGCGGGTCCGGCACCACGCCGGCGGTGGCGGCGCGGTTGGGCCGGCGCTGGCTGGCGTGCGATGCGGG
>JACPDV010000247.1 GCA_016183835.1 Armatimonadota bacterium | reverse complement strand
GGCGGGAGAGGGGGCCGGAAGGAACCGGCAGGCGCTCACTCCACCCCGTACGCCAGCCCACCGATCTCCCCGCCGTCGCGCGCGCGGACCCGGAGGCTCATCTTCCAGTTCCCGCCGCCATTCACCAGCTTCACCAGCATCGGGTTGCGCCCCGCCTGGAGCGTGATGTCCGCCTTGTCCTGACCGTACCCGTGCGGCCGGCCGACGTCGTGCGCGTGCACCACCTTGCCGTTCAGGTAGACCGTGATGCTGTCGTCGCTGCCGATCTCCAACCGGGCGTCTTTGGCCGCGTCCGAGGTGATCACCGTGCGCAACACCAGCGCGCGGTTGCCGCCGAAGAAGTCGGCCAGATCGAGGTCAACGATGCCCTGGTCGCTCAGCAGGCCGCCCGGCACGATGGACCAGGTCGACTTGTCAGGGTCGGCCTCGGCCGGCGCCTTGTCGCGGAACAGGCGGCCCATGTCCCAGCCGCTCGGGATGGCCAGGCGGTGATGTAGTCGGTCCAGCGCCCGATCATGCCGCGCACGCGGTCAGCCGCCGGCTTGAACTGCCCGTCTCGCACCTTCGACGCATCATCGAGCGCCGTCAGCGCCTCGGCCCGGTAAGCCCCCGCCAGCGCCTCGCAGGCATCCACCAGCGCGCGTCCCGCCTGCGGCACCAGCTCCAGGTAGCCGCGGAGGATGCCGAGCACCCGCCGGTGCGGCACCTGTGCCAACCCGCTCAGGTAGCTGAACCGGGCCTCCGCGGGCACCTTGCCCAGCGCCTGCTCGACGGCATCCACCACCACGGCATCGTCGCGGCCGGCGAGCGAGGCGAGGTGCCGCCCCGCCGCCGTGGCCGCGCGGCCGTCCTCGCCCGCCTGACCGGCGGCCACCACTTGCAGCACCGGCTCGAGCGCCGCGCCGTCGGGCCACTCGCCGAGCGCCGCCACGGCCGCCGCGCGGTCGGCGTCGGGTCCGTCCTGGAGCGCCTTGAGCAGCACCGCGCTGGCCGCCGGCGCGCCGGTCGGCCCGAGGAGCGAGAAGAGCGGCGGGCGCGCATCGCCCGTGGCCTGCTCGAGCGCCGCCAGCACCGGCCCGGCCGTGGCCTGCGCCGCGCCCTGCTGGCCCTGCAGCAGCTTCGCCGCGGCGGCCGCCTCGCCGCCCAGCCCGTCCGCCGCCAGCTTCGGCAGCACCGCGAGCAGTTTGCCGAACACGTCCGGACCGCCCAGCTCACCCAGCGCCTTCAGCGCCGCGGCCCGCGCCGGCCGCTCCGCGTTGCCCCGCGCCAAGTCGAGCAGCGCCGCCGTGGTGCGTCCGCCGCGCGGCGTCGCCGGTGGCGACCTGTTTGAGCAGAAACGACGTGACCTCCGGCCCGCCGAGCCGGGTCAGCGCCTGGCGCGTCGCGCCGCCGACCGGGTCGGGACCGCTCTCGAGGGGCAGGAGCAGCTCCACCTCGCTCACGCCGCCCAGCGCACCGAGCGCGGTGACCGCCGCCGCGCGCCCGCCCGCCGGCGCATCGGCCTTGCCCGCCAGCGCCCGCAGGCCCGGCAGCGCCGCCTTGTCGCCGCGCTCCTGCAGGGCGCCGCAGAGCGTGATCTGCACGGGCTCCGCCAGCCCCGTGAGCTTGTCGCCGTAGGCCGCGGCTACGTTGCCGCCGGCCAGGTTGCGCGCCAGGCGGGCCGCCACGCGGGCTTCCGGCGCGTCCTTGGCCAGGAGGTCCAGCAGCGCCGGGAGGGCCTTCTCACCGCTCGCCAGCGCCCAGCCACGAAGCCCCGCCAGACGCACGTCCTGGCTGGCGGCGTTCCGGTACAAGTCATCGAAGAGCTTGCCCGCGCCCGCCGCGTCGCCCTGGTCCGCCCGCCTCCCGGCGGCCACGAGAAGGGCGTTCTCCGCTGCCGCCCGCGCCGCGCCGGTGGCCCCCTGCCGTGCCCTGACGAGTGCGTCGATCGCCTCGGGCGTGGCGATCTGGGCCAGCGCCGCGAGCGCCGCGCCAGCCGCCTGCGGGTCAGCGATCAGCTTCGCCAGTGGCGCCAGGGCCGCCGCTTCGCGCCGGTGACCGAGCGCGTTGATGAAGGCGACCCGCCGGTCGGCAGGCGCCTTGTCGAGCGCCTCGATCAGCGCCCTGCCCGCCTCGGGCGTGGGGTTGCTCTCGAGCGCCATGCGCGCGCTCTGGGCTACCACTTCGTCGCCGTCGGCGAGCAGCGCCACAAGCCCCGCCACCGCGTCGGCGCGGCCGAGCAGCCGCAGCTCGAGGAGCAGTTGTTGCCGGCAGAAGCGCGCGCCGGGCTTCGCCGCCAGCGGGAGGAGCGCCGCCACCGCCGCCTGTCGGTCGGCCTCGCCGCCGGGCCGCCCGGCGTGGAACACGACCCGCTCGAGCAGCGACTGCGACTGCGACTTGGCGTTGGCATCGTCGGACGAGAGCCCGGGCACGGTGCTCTCGATCACCTGCGCGAACACGGCGGCACGCTCGGCGGCGGTCCGCTCGGGTCCCTGTTTGCGGCCGGTGAGCTGGTCGGCCAGCTCGGCCGGAGTCTGGGCCAGCGCCGCCGACACGAGCCAGGCCAGCATGACACCCCAGCGTGCCGGAAGCAGTGTCCGTTGGCGTTCGCATCGTCGGCCGAGAGGCCCGGCCGGGTGCTCTCGATCACCTGGGCGATCACTGCCGCCCGCTCGGCGGCGGTGCGCTCAGGGCCGGGCTTGCGGCCGGTCAACTGGTCGGCCAGATCAGCGGGCGCTTGGCCGAGAGCCGCGGTGCAGAAGACGAGGACGGCGAACAGGCGGCGCGGTCTGATCATGCTACACCTCCAACCGCCACGGTTCGCGGCGCGGCCGGTCCATCCAGCGGGTGGCCTCGGGGTCGCCGAGGATCTCGCGCTTGACCGGATCCCACCGGATGGTGCGCCCCAGCCACCAGGCGATGTTGCCCAGGTGGCAGACGGTGATGGTGCTGCGGCCGGTCTCCACGTCGCAGATCGGCTTGTTGCGGGTGCGCACGCAGTCGAGGAAGTTGCCGTGGTGGTCGCGGCTCTCGTAGAGGTGCACCTCGCCCGCCTGGGTGGGCACCTTGAGCAGGTCGGGCGGGTCGGTGCGGAGGTGGCCGCGATTGACCTCGACGATGCCGTGCTCGCCCTCGAACAAGACGCCGTTGCCGCCGCCGCCGTGGGTGGTGGTGATGCCGTCGTCGTAGCGCATGGTCAGCTTGCCGTTGGGCGAGACGTTGGGCGGGATGATCTCGACAGGCCCGCTCAGGTCGCGGCCGAGGCCCCACTGCGCAATGTCGTAGTGGTGGTTGCCCCAGTCGGTCATGCCGCCGCCGGAGTAGTCGCGCACCTGCCGCCAGCCGCCGCCGTAGTTGCCGCTCATGCGCTCCTCGTTGTACTCGGACCAGGGCGCCGGTCCGAGCCACATGTCCAGGTCGAGCCCGGGCGGCGTGGGCTGATTCGGGAAGGAGCGCGGCCAGGACGGCCCGCCGACGTTGACGTTGATATTCTTGATCTTGCCGATCCGCCCGCTGCGGACCATCTCGCAGGCGAACAGGAACTCGTGCGACGAGCGCTGCTGGCTGCCGAGCTGGAAGACCACGTTGTGCCGCTGGACCGCGCGGACCATCGCGTCGGCCTCGACCAGGGTGAGCGACATCGGCTTTTCGGAGTAGATGTCCTTGCCCGCCTTGGCCGCCTCGATCACGATCAGGGCATGCCAATGGTCGGGCACGGCGATGCAGACCAGGTCGATGTCGTCGCGCTGCATCACGTCGCGGAAGTCGCGGTAGGCGGTGCAGCCCTTGTAGGTGCCGCTGGCGGTGGCGGCGGCGTAGTGGCGGTTGGTCTCGTCGCGGCGGCCGTTGCGGACGTTCTCCCAGCAGTCGCAGGTGGCGAGGAGCTGGGTCTCGCGATTGCCGAGCCAGTAGCCGAAGTGCCCGCTGCCCATGTTGCCGATGCCGATCATGGCCACGGTGAGCCGTTCGCTGGGCGCGGGCCGGCCGGCCTGTCCGCGGGCCGAGGCGGGGATGAACAGCGGCGCGGCGCCCACGGCCAGGCAGCCCCTGAGCAGGCCGCGGCGGGTGATGGACGGGGAATCGCTCATGGCGGACGCTCTCCGGAGCACGTCGTGGAGGGAACGCTAACCTGTTGGGGGAGCGGGGTCAAGAGGCGGAGTTCGGCCCGGCGGTTGAAACCGCGGCAACCATCCGAAGTCCGCGTGCGCGGACTCCCGACTCCGAGTCCACGAAGGTGGACTTGGCATGGTTGCCGCGACTTCCAGTCGCCGGGAGACAGCAGGCATCCACAACGACCTCGGGAATGAGCCCTACGACTGCAAGGAGCGCGGTGATGCCGACGACGACTCGCGTGTTGCTGCTGACCCTCCTGCCCCTGGCCGCCACGGCCCAGGAGCCCGGTCTGCTCGTCAACGAGGACTTCGAGGCCGACACCCCGCGGGTCCAGATCCACGGCTCGAATCAGCCGTGCGAAGTCCACCTCCTCGGCCCCAGCGCCGAGCGCGCGCACTCGGGCAAGCACAGCCTGAAGGTCGACCTCACCTTCCTCCACGGCACGGACGTGATGCTCTCGCCGCGCACCGATGAGACGCCCGGGGCGGAGTGGGGCTCCGTCGGCGGGCCGGGCTGGTTCGTCTTCCACGGGCTGGGTCTGCCGCTCCGCACGGACCGGCACTACCTGCTCAGCCTCTACGTGTGGGTGGAGCAGGCCTCGCCGCACAACCCGGTGCGCTTCGGCGTGGAGACCGCCACCGACTCGCCCTACGGCGTGGCACGCACGCAGACCCCGCTGCCGCGCGAGCTGCCGGCGGCCACCGGGGGCTGGGTCAAGGTGGAGTACGAGCTGACCGGCCTGCTGCTGGAGCGCCTCGAAGCGGCGGGCGCCAAGGTCGAGGGGCTGCGGCTGGACACCATCAGCCTGAGCTGCTTCGCCAACACGCGGCTGCGGCTGACGGCGTTCGTGGACGACGTGCAGCTCCGCGAGCTGCCGCTCGATGCGCCGCTGCCGGCGGACGAGAACCCCAAGACCCCGGCGCCCGAGTTCCGGCGCATCCCTGCGGTAGAAGACCGCTTCGTCTGGGGCGTCTACGGCGACCTCTACACGCCGGGGCCGGACTGGTTCACCCCGCTCGACCGGAGCGAAGGCCAGGAGGGCGCCCGCCGCGACCAGGTCAAGCGCCTGCCGGAGTCCGCCGACTGGATCCTGCTCGACCTCCGCCGGCACTACTGCGACTCGCTGGTGCAGGGCGGCGGGATGCTGTTCGCCACCGAAGGCCAGGCGGCGCGCGACTATGTCAAGGCCTGCCTCGACCAGTGCGGCGAGTACGGCATCTCGTTCGCCCCGTCCGCTTACCTGACCCAGCACTACATCCCGGACGCCACGCGCGAGCAGTGCGTTTCGGCGATGCGCACCGCGGTGGGGCAGTTCGGCAGCCACCCCGCGCTGCTGGCCTGGTGGCTGGTGGACGAGCCGCAGCCGGCCACCGCGGCGGACTACTACTGGGGCAAGGCGGCGCTCGAAGAGCTGGATCCCCGCCACCCGGCGCTGTGCGCCTGCAACAGCATCTCGGCCATCGCCGAGTTCGCGCCCACGGTGCCGCTCCTGACGCTCGATCTCTACCCGTTGGGCACCGTGCCGAAGGACGACCGGGGCGCCTGGGCCGTGGCGGATGCCGTGCGCTACGCCCGGCGGCTGGGCGGCCGGCGGCTGTGGGTGCTGCCGCAGGTCTTCGGGCATGGGGGCTCGTGGCGCGCACCGTCCACGGCCGAGGTCCGGCTGCAGCTCTTCGGCTGCCTGGCGGAGGGCGCCACCGGCTTCCTCCCCTACTCCTATGCCGACCGGCCGAGCTGGCACAACTCGGCCAACGAGCACGGACACCTGGTGGACCCGTACGGCAATCCGACGCCCGCCTGGGAGGAGATGGGCCGGTTGGGCCTCCACCTGCGCGCCGCCGCGCCGCTCTTGGTGGGCGCCGAGCGGCTGCCCGACGACGCCGCGGGCGCGCGCCTCGGGCCCACGGTGGTGAGCGGCGTCGGCCGGGTGCGGCCCGCGGCGATCACGCGCGCCTTCGCCCCGCCCGGCCGCGAGCTGAAGGTGCTGGTCGTCCACAACAACACCACCGCCTACCGCTACGCGTTCCCCGTCGGCGTGGCCGGAGTGAAACCGGGCGACCGGGTGCTGGACCTCTTCTCCCTGCGCGAGTTCCCGCTGGAGGGCGACGCGTTCGTGGCGTCACTGGGCGCGGGCGACGGGCGGCTCTACGCGGTCGGCCAGCCGGCGGCGTTGGCGGCGGCGCGGGCGGAGGTGGCCGGGCGGCAAGTGGTGCTTCAGGCCGATCTGCTGGCGCTGGAAGTGAAGCTCGCACGGCGCATGGGCACCGACACCGGGCCGGTGGAGCAGTCCGTGGCAGCGGCCCGCGGGGCAGCGGGCAAGGGGGCGTGGGAGACCGCGCTGGCCGAGCTGCAGACGGCCTTCGTCCGCCTCCCAGCTCAGCAGCGGGCCAACGCGGCATACTGGCCGGTGGAGGAGGCTGTGGAGCGGACGCGGGCGGAGCTCGGGCGGCTGAACGTGCTCCTGGCGGCGCAGGTGACGGGCAACGGGACGGACTACCCGCGAGACGACCCGGACGTGAAGGCGCGGACCGACCGGCTGGTCGGGCTGTCGGGCCGGTTCTACAAGCTGCAGGCGCAGTTGCTGCGGCAGGGGCCGGCGGGGCTGCTGCCGGCGGCCATCGCTCTGCAGAGCGATGTTGAGGACCTCGCCGGCAGCGCGCGGGTGTTCTTCGGCGGGTAGTCGCACTCGTCTGCCTACGCCACTCGGCACCCCCTCCTTGCCAAGGAGGGGGCAGGGGGAGGTCCGGTCCACACCGCGGGTCAGTGCCTGTCTCGCGGCGGTGCCCGGCTCCCGGACAGGAAGGTCGACCCGTACCGAGTGAGGCACCAGGACCCGGCCAGGACCCGCGGGACCTCCCCCTGCCCCCTCCTTGGCAAGGAGGGGGTAGCCGATTCGGTCGCTGGGGAGCCCCACCAGGATCACTCCGCCGGCACGAACTGGATCCCGTCCACGACCACGTACCCATCCGTGCCCTCGTTCGACACCGTCACGCTCACCCGCCGCCCCGCCGGCAGCTCGAAGATCCCCAGCGACGCCCGGCCGCCCTGGCTCGCGTCGCGCTGGTCCACCCTCACCACCGCCACCGTCTCGCCGTCCACCGCGATGGTCACCGGCACGTTGCTCGCCCGGTTCGCGTGCGGCGGCGAAAGCAGCACGATCTCCCACTTCCCCGCCTTGGGCAGCGTGGGCTTGTAGAGCAAAGAGCACTTGCCCTTGTCGCTGTTGTTGTCGTGGAGGTACGCGACGCCCAGCAGGCGCGCGGAGACCGAGCTCGAGGCCAGCCAGGGGCCGGTCGCGTAGCCGTCCTGATCGTCCAGCGCCACGCCCGGCAGGCTGCCGGGCAGGATCGGCTGGACGCCCATGCTCGCCTTCCACTCGAGGATCTGCCGGTCGCCCAGGAGTCGCTCGTGCAGCTCGTCGTAGGGCACCGCCTGCACCGGCTGGTAATAGTGCTTCATCGACAAGACCGCCGCGGTGCCGGCCGACTGGCCCAGGATCATGAACACCGGCTCCATGCGGATCGAGCCGAAGGCGATGTGCGAGCTGGCCAGCGCCGCCGGGACGAACAGGTTGCGGCACTCGCGCTCGCGCGGGACGATGCTGCGGTACGAGATGGGGTACGGCTTGAACCCGCCGACCTGCACGTCGCCCTCGTTGCGCGCCGAGCCGGTTTCGTCCACGTAGCGCTGCACGTTGTGCGAGTCCATGGTGTAGGCCGCCAGGCCGACCGGGTCGGGCGCGACGCGGTGACCGCGGCAGTCGTGCTCGGTCATCACGTAGTCGCTGACCATCCGGCGCGCCTCGCGGACGTAGAGCTGCGGCGGCCAGTTGCCCGTATCGGTGAACTCGTCCTTGGCCAGGCCCCACTCCGCCACCGACCGGCGCACCGCCTCGGGCACGCGCTCGTCGGTGCTGAGGAAGTACATCAGCCCCTGCTGGTAGTCGATGTGGTCGTTGAAGATGCGCTCGCGCGTGCGCCAGTCGCCATCGGCCCAGCCGTCGTTGCCGCCGATGTTGTCGGTCGAGAAGCCGCCGTTGTTGTTGGTGTCGGTCTTGTGGTTGGGGATGGGCACGTGGCCGAGCAGCCCGTCGTACTGGCCGGTCTGGAGGTACCTGAGGAGCAGCTCGTAGCGCTGCGGGTCGTAGTTGGGCGGCTTCGGGAAGGGCACCTGGTTGGTGGTGTCGCGGGACAGGCACATGCGGAAGTTGTAGGCCTGCACGCGCTGGTCGCCCTGCCCCGGCTCGCCCGGCCCGCCGGGGTGGATGCCGGGGAGCAGCCCGCTGGCATCGTCGCCGGGCACCGTGTAGGGGTCCACGGGCACCTTGAAGTTGTGGTAGGGCCGGCCCGGCTGAACGCCGTTGAGCGTCTCGCCGTAGACCTGGTTGCCCTCCCGGCCGACAGCGTAGGCCACCCCGGCCCGGGCCATCAGGTCGCCCTCGTAGGTCGCGTCGACGTAGACGTGGGCGGGGAACCGGTGCCCGGTGGCGGTCTCGAAGTAGAGGATCCGGTTCTCCTGCCTGCGCACCCGCGTGAGCCGCTCGCCGAGGAAGACGGCGACTTTGTACTCCGTCATCAGGTCGGCGAGCACCTTGGCGGCGACGTGGGGCTCGAAGCGGAAGCCGTCGTGGCATTCGGCCACCTGGGGCGAGTTCTCGCCGTAGGCCTTGGCGTACTCGGCGCGGAGGCGCTGGTAGAACTCGAGCGACATCCCGCCGATGGCGGCGCGGTTGCCGATGTCGGTGGCGCCCAAGCCGCCGGTAGTGAGCCCGCCCAGATGGCGGCCGGGATCGACGACGATGGCGTGACGGCCCATCTTGCGCACCTGGATGGCGGCCATGATGCCCGTCGACGTGGCGCCGTAGACGCACACGTCCGACCAGATGGTGCGCTGCTCGAGGCTCGGGTACTCCCGCGGTCGCGGCGGCCCCGGGTTCGGGCCGGCCAGCACTGCCAGAAGCAGCAGTATTTCCGGGGACATCATATTCATTTCCCTCCCGCCCGCCGGCTCAGATAGCGCTTTCCTCGGTCATCCCGCCCTTGCCCGCCGCCTGCGCATTGGCCCGGGCGGCGGCCGCCTGAGCCTGCATCTCCGCCAGGGTCTTGGTCGCCAGTCGGGCCGCGCCCTGCGTCTCGGTCAGCTTCACGCGCGTGCCGTTCCGCTCGTGCTCCGCCAGCCTGTCGCGGGCCGCGGGGATCGCCGCCGTGTAGTTCGGCAGCCAGGCCGCCTGCGCGGTGAGCATGTGGTCGGTGAGCTGCCACACCTCCTCGGGATCGCACACCGCCCCGGTGAGCGGGTCGTGGAGCATGGCCAGTTTGAGCAGGTCCACGTCGCCCGCCACCGCCGCCTGCACCGCCAACCGCTGCACGCTGACGCTCGCGCTGCAGGTGGCGGCGCAGCCGAGCGGGAGGTCGCCTACCACCGGCATGTTGATCCCGGTGCGATCGACGTAGCCGGGGATCTCCACGCAGCAGTCGGCGGGCAGGTTGGTGATGCGGCCCTGATTGATGACGTTGAAATGCCCGCGGTAGATCCGCCCGGTCTCGAGCGCCTCGATGATGTAGCTGCCGTGCTCTTCGCTGCGAGTCTCCGGGGTGAACCGGGGCGGCTCGGCGGCGAGCCAGTTGGGGTAGTCGGTCTCGAACCACCCGCGGCCCTCGGTGCAGACGCGCAGGTAGCCGCCGGTCTCGCCGTTGATCCAGCTCGAGAGGTCGATCCAGCGCGCGATCTCGTGGGTCCGCTTGCGGTACCAGGGGAGATACTCGCTGAGGTGCCCGTTGCTCTCGGTGCTGTAGTAGCCGAAGCGCCGCATGACGTCAATGCGCACCTTCTCGGTGCGGCTGTAGTCGGGGTGCGAGGCAAACAGGTCGGGGAGGAGCGGGGTCATGTCGCGACCCCGCCAGGTCACACGGATGAACCAGGTCTGGTGGTTGAGCCCGGCGGCGACCACGTCCACCTCCTTGCGATGGAGCCGGTAGTCCTCGGGCAGGAGTCGCTCGCGCTTGGCCCAACGGGCGATGCAGTCGGCGATCTGCCAGTGCGCGCCCTGGACGCCGTGGCAAAGGCCCACCGTGCGGACGCCGCCGTACTGGTTGCAGGCCCAGGTGTTCATCGCCATGGGGTTGGAGTAGTTGAGGAACAGGGTGTCGGGCTGCCCGACCTCGCGGATGTCGCGGCAGATGCTCAGGAGGGCGGGGATGGTGCGCTGGCCGTACATGATCCCCCCGGCGCAGAGGGTGTCGCCGACGCACTGGTCCACGCCGTACAGGAGGGGGATGTCGATGTCGGTCTGGAACGCTTCGAGCCCGCCCTGGCGGATGGTGGAGATGACGTAGTCGGCGCCGGCCACGGCGGCGCGCTGGTCACAGGTGGCCTCGACCTGCGCGGGGAGCCGGTTGGCCTGGATGTCGCGGCGGACGAGCTGGGCGACCATGTCGAGGTTCTGCGCGCTGATGTCCATGAGGGCGAAGGTGGTGTCGGCCAGTTCGGGGACGGTGAGGATGTCGGCGACAAGGCGGCGGGTGAAGCCGATGGAGCCGGCGCCGATCATGGCGATCCGGACGGGCATGGCAAGCTCTCCTGTGTCCGCCGGCCATGATAGCCGATCGGGCGCGAGGGGGAGTAGCGTCGCGGTGTTCACGGCCGTGCGGCCGGCTTTGGCCGTTGCCCGGCGCCTACTCGACCCGCACCCCGCCCAGCGGATACCACCCCTCCTCGTCCCGCCCGGCGATCGCCAGCCTCACCACGGGAACCCGACCGCCCGGCGCCACCACCCCGAGCGACAGCGTGTAGTCACCGGCCTTCAGGCCCGCCGGCAGATCCGCCGCAAACTCCGCCTCGTGCGCGCCGGGCAGCCAGCCTCGGATGGACGTGGTGGTGGTCTGGATCACCATGTTCTGCGCGGCGTCGCGCAGCCGCAACGCCAGGACGAACTCGTGGTACGGCGGCGCCACCCCCACGTTCTCCCACGCGGTGCGCACCGTCAGCCGCGCACCCGCCGCGGCCCGGTCGTCGTGCTCCGCCCGCTTCAGCACCAGCCGGTAGCCCAGCTTCCGCAGCAGCCGGTCGATCTCGGGCTGCGCGCCGTCGGGGATGGGCGCGCTCTTGTTGTTGAGGTAAGAGCCGTGGCACTGCAGGGCGTAGTCGAAGATGGCGTGCACGTCCCAGCCCTCGTCGACCCACTTGCGCATGTCCCAGCAGGTCTCCCAGGCCACCGGCGCGGTCTTCCAGGCGTCGCCCGCCTCGGCCTTGACGAGCTGATGCGGGTACATGTCGCGCATATGGTTCCAGGTGGCGCTGAAGCCGCCCATGTCGCCCAGGCAGTCGGCGCGCCAGCCGCAGCCGTGCGCCACCGCGTGCTTCAGGCCCTCGAGCGGGCCGATCAGCATCACCTTCGGCGTCTTGGCGAACAGCTCGCGGTACCAGTCGATGAACATGAGCGCCGTCTCGGGCCGGGGCATCGGCACCTTCGTGCCGGACATGTGCCACTCGCCCCACAGGCCCACCGTGCCCATGTCCACGGTGTCCACGTCGGGGTGCCCGTCGTAGCGCGCCGCGAGGGCGGCCAACAGGCGGTGATGCCTCTCCTGGAACAGCGGGTCCTCCCAGTCGGGGCACCAGGTGTCGTGGTTGGCGTTGCCGTACCGGAATGTGAACCCCCGACAGCCCAGGTCGCGGAGCCACGGCGGGCAGTGGATGTCGCGGTTGTCGGTGCCCACGCACATGACGCGGAAGCTGAGCCGCTGGCCCGCCTGGTGGCAGTCGGCCAGGAGCTGGTCGAGCATCGCGAAGTCGAGCTGCCCGTCGGCCGGCTCGAGGTCGCGCCAGTAGAACCGGTAGTAGGCGGCGGCGCTCGAGATGTCGGCGTTGTTGGGATCGTTGAGCTTGGTGTGATGGAAGGTCTGCCAGCCCATGCCCGGGTTGGCGAACACGTCGTCGATGGCGGTGGGTGTGATGGTCACAGTGGCTCCCCTTGCGGCCGCCAGGCCGAACGCCAGCGCGAAGGCAACGGTCCCCACTCCTCGCAGCAGCGGCATGGTCGGCCTCCGTAGCGGTGCGCGCCAGGCACGCGACGGCGTTCCCCGCGCGGCGTGCGGCTCCTCCGGCTCCCTCTCCCGCCGGGAGAGGGCTGGGGTGAGGGCACGCGTGAGGCCCGCCGCAACGTCCGGAAGCCCTTACCCGTCCGCAGACAGCCGACCTCTCCCGGCGGGAGAGGTGCGGAGCGCGCTGCGGAGACGTCCCGGTCACGCGCCCCCGGGTGACCAGTCCAGCCAGTAGACCGCGCCGTCGGCGTGGGTCAGTTGCCACGGCTCGCCGCCCTCGGCTGGGACGACGAAGAGCTGCGGGAACGCGTCGGTCCACGAGACGAACGCGAGCTGCCGCCCGTCCGGGCTCCAGCGGACGCGCCCACAGGGGGTGGGGCGGTGCGTCACCTGCCGCTGCCCTGTGCCGTCCAGGTTCATCACATGGACCTGTGGCACGCCGTCGCGCCGCGCCATGTAGGCGATCCGGGCGCCGTCGGGTGAGATGGCCGGCGGGTCGCTCGAGCCGTGCTTGTCGCCCAGGCCGAGGCGGAACTCCACGTACTGGTTGCCGTCGGTCAGCCGTCTCAGGTTGCCGCCGTCGGGATCGATGCGGTACACGTCGCCGTCGCGGCGGAAGAAGACGATGGCCCGGCCGTCCGGCGTGAACTGCGGGCAGTAGCTGTCCGGCAGGTCGGGCTTGAGCGATGTCAGCTCGCCGGTGTCGAGGTGCAGCAGGGCCAGCACGTAGCCTTGGGCCGTGTGCGCGAAGGCCACGCTGCGGTTGTCCGGGCTCAGCTCGGCCATGTAGTGGTAGCCGATGTCGGGGGCGATCAGGTGCGGCGCGGAGCCGTCGGCGTTCATGATCCCGACCCGGCCGGTCTGGCCATCATGCTCGATGTAGGCCAGCTTGGTGCCGTCGCGCGAGAGCTGGCAGCCGAACCGATCGACGGCCGGCTGCAGGCCGCCGGTGAGGTCCTGCAGCGCCGAGCCGTCGGTCCGGCAACGGTGGATCTGGTGGTGTCCGCCGTGCGGCGCCTGGAAGTAGATCCACCGCCCGTCGGGGCTGAAGCGCGGGGCGTCGCCACGGCCCTCGACGTCGATTACCCTCCGCGGCTCGGCGGCGCCGTCGGCCGGCACCGTGTAGATCGCGCTGGTGAACGGCGTCGGCGGGCCGTTGTCCGTGCTGAAGTCGCCCTCCCAGTGCCTGACGGAGTAGACGATCATCCCCGGGCCGCCCTTCTGCGCGCTCTCGTCCGCCACGGCGTAGCACGGCAGGAGCGCCAGCAGCGCGAGGCAGACCCGGCACGCCGTGGTGGTCATCGCGCCTGTCGCTTACTCCGTCGAGTCCGTGGCCCGCCTCGCTACTTGTGCCACAGCGCCGCGACGCGGCTCGAATCGGCATAGCCCTGGATCCGCCACAGCCGATAGCCCTGCTTGTCCAGGTCATCGAACCGCTGCTGGTACACCTCGGGTGTCATGCCGTGCGCGGCCACCCAGTCACCCGGCAGTTTGCGCCAGACGCCGCCGAACCGCAGCCCGGCCGGCAGCTCGGCGACGTTGACGCTGACCAGCCGGAAGCCCTGGCCCGACAGCTCGTCGAACTTGGCCTGGAAGGCCGGCGAATCCATGTGGTGGAACTCGTAGAATGCCGTGTCGCCGTCCTTGACGAACACCACGGCATGCCGGTTCGTGCCACCGACGCTGTACTCGGCGTGGTCCTCGACGCGGAAGTGCTGCTTGTCCACCAGGTCCGCCCACTCCTGCTGCCACTCCGCATCCGTCAGGCCGTGCCAGGTGTAGTAGGCCTCGTTGCCTCGCTTGCACCAGATCACGGTGAACCGCGGCTGGCCGTCCGTGTCGAGCGTGACCGCGACCTGCCGCGGGCGGAAGCCCTGCTTGTCGTACTCGTCGAACCAGTGCTGGTAGTCGGCGCCCGCCATGTAGAAGCGGGCGTACCAAGCCGGCGGCAGGCCGGGCGCAAAGGCGCCGGAGGCCAGGACGTCGCCACCATGCCGGTGGAGGCTGAGGGTCTGCAGCCCGTAGCCCATGCCGGGGTAGTAGCCGAAGTACTTGGACAGGACGGCGATCGGCACATTATGAAACGACGGGTAGAACGGCGCGATCAGGCGCGTGTAGGCGGTGTCGGCCAGTTGGCCGTAGCAGCCGGCGCTGGCGTCGCTGTACACCCCGTAGGGGTCGACCTGGATCCAGTCCGCGGCGCCGGGCGCGGGGTTGGGCACGGTGACCATCAGGTGCAGGTGGTTGTTGGCGGCCACCGGGTCGTTGGGGGTGCCGTCGTCGGCCAGCCCGTTCCCCGCGCCGCGCGCGCCGGTGTTGCCGCTCCAGGCGATGAACTGCCCGGCGTAGACCTGGTCGCCGGGCTTGACCGCGATCTTCTGGCTGTCCGTGCCCCACAGAAGCTGGCTGGGGCTGGTCTTGTCCGCGAACCGCTTGTACTTCAGCCAGTTGGTGGGCTTGCCCTTGTCGTCCTTGTCCGCGCCCGGCGGGATGGTGATTGCCCTGGCCTTCGCCAGGTCGTGGGTGAAGCCGTCGCGCAGGTGCATGCACGCAATGCGGAAGCGGCTCCCATCGGCGGCGGTGTGCTCGATCACCACGGTGTTGCCGTTCCAGTTGTCCCACAAGGCCGACACCACCTTGCCGGCGCCCATCGCGTGGACCCCGAACGTCGGGTCCTGCCCCGCGGCGTACGAAGACTTGCAGTAGTCGATGGCGCCGTGGAACCTGCCCGGCCCGTACAGCCAGCCGCTGGTGGGAGCCACGCTGGCGTCGTGGTAGGGCGTGAAGAGCGGCAGGCTGGCCTCGATGGTGGCCTCGAAGTCGCGGCACTTCTGCTCGGCGACCTTGGCGTCCGGGCCGCCGAAGGCCAGGTAGGGCTGCTGGTAGAGGACGTTCTTGCCGGCCGCCTGGTCTGTGATCCAGTAGGCACAGCAACCGGAGCCGGCGACCGTCACCGCGGGCTCCGTGCAGATGAAGCCGTCCTGCCACTTGTAGTCGTAGAGCATCGTCGGCGAGCCGAGCCCCCGGATGGCCCCGCCGCGCCCCAGCGCCCCCAGCGACAGTTGGGCCTCGGTCACTCGCCGGCCTGCCTCCGAGTTCCAGGGCCGCACCGGGGTGCCGATCACGCGGGCGTTGGCCGGCTTGAGGCCGGCCGGGGCGCCGCAGGTGTCACAGTCCTCGGCCTCCACCGCCGCCCGCGTCACTCGCGGGGCGCGGCCGTAGAGCAGCTCCGAGGGGTTGGCCGGCATGCCCGAGCGGAGGCGCAGGCGCTCGTTCGTCGCGTCGAGCCGCGGCCCCTCGGCCGTGCGCAGCGCCGGCCCCGCCCGCTCCCCGCGCTCCGCCGCGCCGGCGCCGCACACGGCCAGCGCACACACTACCGCCACACCGACCCACACACGAGGTACTGCCAGGCCGTTGCACATGGTTGCCTCCTGGCCCCCGCCACGCGGCGCCCCGGCTGCCGAGGCGCGGAGTCATTGTGATGGCAACCAACGGTCAATGCAGGATGGTCAGGCGTCCAGCCCGGCGAAGTAGGCCTCCGCCGCCTCGTAGTCCACGGTGGCGTCGGGCGGCATGCCCAGGCGGTCGTAGAGCCCCCGGCGGGCGCGCATGTCGGCGAGGAGGATGGCCCGGGCGTGGACCGCCACCTCCTCGGCCACGGCGAGCGGCACCACCACGACTCCGTCGTCGTCCGCGCCGACCAGGTCGCCGGGGCAGACCTGCGCGCCGCCGCAGCCGATCCGGCCGTCCACCTCGACCACCTCGATCCGCCCGGGGATGATGGTCCGCCCGCGCCCGCGCGAGCACACCGGCGTGCGCTGCAGGCACAGCTCGCCCGTGTCGCGGCAGTAGCCGTCGGTGACGATCCCCACCGCCCCGGAGGCCACGGCGGCGAGGCTGTTGGCCGAGCCCCAGAAGCCCACCTCGCCGCTCCCTCCGGTGTCGGTGACCACCACGTGCCCCGGCCGGATCCGCCCGGCGACATCCTGGTTGCCCATCTCCATGAACCAGATGCCGTGGGCGTTGACGATGTCGTCGGTGCTCCCCAGCGGCCACATCGGCCGGTTGGCGGGGACGCAGCGGACGGTGAGAGCGACGCCCCAAAACCGGATGCCCGGCCACAGTGGGCGAATGTCGGGGCTCAGCAGGCCGCGGTCGAACCAGCCGATGCCGTCGAGCGCGTCACACACGTCCACGACGCGGAGCGGCTGGTACCAGCGGCGGAGGTCGAAGGGGTCGAGGGGCATGCGACGGCTCCGGGGCGGCATGTTCGCGGCGGGAAGGTCACGTCCTGCGGAGGGTGGCGGGGCCGGGCCCGCGAGGGTACAATGACGGCGAGAGTCACGATGCGGCACGAGTACACCGTCGTCTACGAGCAGTCCGAGGATGGCTGGATCATTGCTCGCGCCCCCGAGCTTCCCGGTGCCATCTCGCAAGGGCGCACCATGGAGGAGGCCGAGGAGATGATCGAGGACGCCATCAAGGAGCTGCTGGTGTACTACCGGCAGAGGGCGCGCGAGCAGGCTTCGTAGCGCTGTGGGGCCGGGCAGGCACGTGGCCGGGGCTCGTCAATCCGGAAAAAGCAGGGCCTTCTGCTCGGCGAGCTGGCGCCCCTGTGCGCATCTGCCGGTGACGTCGCGGATGTACGGCCGACGCTGGTGCAGCATGTCATGCGCTGCACACCGTAAGCGCAGACTCACTTGGCTCGGAGCCATGCCGATGCCCTACGCGTCCCACTGCTCGTGGCGAGAAGATCGTCGACCAGTCGGCATACCTCGTCTTCGTCTCGGAGACTTCGTGCCGCCGCTGGCGCCCAGGTAGGCAGCTCGTCTCGGTGTGCGCCCAACCAAGCCGGCACCTCGGCCGCGGTGGGGAGCGCGAGTGCGGCGAGCCCTTTGAAGGCCAGGCGGAGGAGCCGCCTGCGACGGCGCATCAGAAGTGCAAGCGATGCCATGCCAGCATCTGCACTGCCATCCACCTGGCTCGGCGACGGACTCGCTGGGCTGGGCTCGGCGTCCCTGTCCTGGGCAGCCACACTAGGCATAAGCAAATGGCATAACTCGATGGCTCGCCCGATCGAGGGGCGCTCGTGGTGCGAGGTGAGCCGCCGTACGACGCCGCAAGGCGGCGCCGGCGCCAAGCGGTCCCCGGCGTCCAACCCACCGCACCCTGCGGCCAGTAGGCGGTTGACCGCCGCAACGGATTCCTCCGGACTGCCCGCAATGATGAACCCGAGCATCCCCGCCACGTCCACCGCTGATGAGTACTGGCCGTCCACGAACCTGACCATGCCTCTGTCGATGTAGTCGCAGCAGAGGACAGCATTCGTGCACGCCAGTCGCTTGGCCTCCCACGCCAAGTAGTGCCCGCGGGATGCTGGCATATCCGCGTACCGGAATCGCAGGTCTTTTTTCGCGCACCTCCGAGGCGACGTTCTGCCAGCGAGACTCGCTTCGGTCATCTCGATGGACTCGGGATCAACGCAGAGGCCGTTCCCTTCTTCAAGGCAGATGTCCTCCGCGGCGCGCACCAGGTTCTGCGTCACCGTCTCCTCGGGCCATTCCGCAGGAGGCTTGCTCTCCGCGGCCAGCCTCGCATAGGCGCCGAGAAGAACTCGAATGCAGAGCTCGACGAAAGCGCCAGGCAATGACCAAGGCGGCCCATGCGTCCCCGCCAGAGCAACTTCCAAGGGACTCAATCGGACCCTCCCTCCGAGGCCCACGCCGCCATCGCCTTCGCTGCATCGCTCATCGCCGCGCCGAGAGTCCAGAACCGGACACGGGCCGGACGCACGATGTACAGGTGGTCCCCATCGTAGAGGTCCATGTGGCGACGGTAGTACAATGAGTACCCGCCACCGGCGGTTAGCTGCTCGTTGAGCATCTCGAGCAGAGCCTCGGTCTCAGCGTCGCCCTCGATGACCGCCACCTCGTTCGACACCTCACGCCGACAGCGCTCGAAGCCCACAACGCACAGAGGCGCAGGGCCGCAAAAGGCCGATGCACGAAGCGTCATGCCGCCGAGATCGAGCAGGTGGCTGGTGGCGCGCCTGAACGCGAGTGCGTAGTCCTGTAGAATCCCTGCCTCTGGACGCTCGATCGCTGGGGTGGTGTCGCGGAGCGTCCTCCTAGTGCTGTCGCCCCAGTGGAACATCGGGATCAGGTACTCGGTCGTTTCCCGAACGAGCGTTATCTCTGCCGGGTACAAGCCGTGCGTCGCCATTATCAGGTCGTCGAGCCGGGACTGCAATCCGGCCATCTCCGAACGGTTTACATCGTGGCGAATGGCCAGCCTCAGCGGGCGCTCTGCCTCCGTGACCGACAGATTCCCACTCTCGGCGAGATGCCGGTGGCCGTCAACCAAGTGCTGCCGCGGCACTGCCAGTGACGCCAGGCGCTCTACCAGGTCCACCACCTCCCTCTGCGCCGCCGACGCTGGGTCGTAGTCCAGAGTCCGCAGCCCCAGGACATCCTCGGTGTTGACCGCTGAGTGTCCCGATGACCATCGTGGTGACTGGTGGAACAACCAATAGGCCGTCAGTGACGAGTTGTAGACTCCGGTGAACCACAGCAGGGCCTTCTCGTCGCGCGCTCCACCTGGAATGCCAACGAAGCTATGCCTGTACGCGGGTGCGCTGACGAAGTACGCCGCCATACACCGGTGCTGGCCGTCAGGCAGGTAGTCCACTTGCTTCGGGGTGCGATGCAAGAGCGCGAGCGGTCCGCGGTGCCCAACCCGCGCGTTGTGGCTTTCAAGCCACGGGCCTTCGCCGAGAGGCTCCCGGTCGTCGTAGACAGTACTCCACGGGCAAAAGTGCCCAGTGAAGAGGCCTCGGGCTCGGGCAGGCGGCCGGCGCTCCCCTTTGGGATTCATGCCCTCACCGGCATTCCACGCTTGGTCGCCCGGGTCCGCCCGCTCTTCGGTCACTACCCGGCGGCGCCTTTTTGCCAAATCACCGAGACAAGGGAGCCGCTCGCTAAGCCGCTTTACCAGGCGCCAGTCGAGGGCGGAGCCCCAACGCATGGCGCACCACATCCCCGGCTGTTGCTCGTAGTCTCGCTGCGAGAGCCACCTCACATCGCTCGGCGAAACGACCGGCACGCTCTGGTGCTTGAACTCGCGGTCGACTTTAGGGCACGCATAGAGCACAGCCCGCGACCCAATCGCGCGGCGCGGCCGAACGAAGAACGCAGCGATGGCGCTCTGGGTCCCAGGGTTCAGAGTCCGGCGCAGATTCGTGAAGTCCGCAATGGCGCGGACTTGGTGGCGCCTAAGCAGCGTCTCCCTGAAGCTCTTGCGTCCGCCGGTGTTGAGGAGGCTTGCCACGGCGGGTTGGAGCAGCGCGACCTCTCCGGACTCTGGATCGCAGAGCTCAAGCGAGCGCGCTAGGAAGTACTGGGCCTTGTGGCCCTGCTCCCAATGCCAGCCGTTGTCAGTTGCCCACTTGAGCATCGCGGTGTCTGCACCTCCCTTGCCCCAAGGTGGGTTGCCCAGAACGCGGTCAAATGGGGTCTGGCCCAACTCGGCGAGGAGACGCTCGTCCGAAAAGCTCCCTTTGAGGAGCACGGCGGGCTCGTTCTCCTCTCCTCGCAACGGTGGGAACTTGAACGCCGGGTCGGCCAGGGCGTCGCCGCCGAGGTGTTCGAGCATCGTGACGTACATGCTAAACGCAGTAATGTGTAGAGCGTCTGGGTTAGTGTCGACGCCGCGCACTCCGTTTCGCAGGATGCGCCTCATGGCGTCGAAGGTCGGCGCAACGGACCGGTTCTCATCGCACCACGCCGCAAGCAGACGCGAATACGCTTGGACCACAAAGGCACCCGAGCCGCAAGCCGGATCGAGGATGCGCCAGTCGGATCGGCACTCGCCGCGCGGCATGGTCTCCCGGAGGACAAAGTCAACCAGGGGCAAGCGGGTGAAATAGGCGCCGCTCTGTCGCTGGGTCGCGGTCTCCAGGAACCGGTCATACAGGCCGCTCATGAACCCAAGCGGAAGGTAGGAGAAGTCGATCGGCCAAAGCAGGAATTGCTCGCCTTCGCGGTCCACTAGCTCGCGGAGGTGCGCGATGTGTTGCGGCACGACTGCGGCGCGCTCCTCGTCGGTGACCGGGAACATGCTGCCGTTGAAGCGCAGACTAAGCTCGTCGAAGAACCCGTAGAGGTCCCTCACTGACAGGCGGCGTTGATCGACTTCTCGAACGGCCTCCTCGAAGGTCTCGAACCGCCCGCCGCTGAGCTGCCAGACCATACTGGCCGGCAAGCTCCGCCGGTCGCCAAGGTACCGGATGAACAGGGCCCGGGATAGCAGCGCGAAGCAGTGCTCATCGTTCAACGCGGGCTCGGTATCACGTGCAGGCTGTAGGAGCGCACGCACCGCGGATACTCGGGCCAGGAGTCGGCTAGTCGCGCGGTGCGCGATGTCGTAATCCGGCTGTTCCCACAGGCTGCCACCGTCCAACTGGCGCCGGTCGAATGGCTGGAGGCTGCTCGGCGGTCCCGGGGTACGGCGCAGTTCCGACGACGTGACCGCGGCAAGCGCCCCGCGAAGCCGCCGGCTCTCGTCGAGCGGCGGCTTCACAACGTTGTGGATGCGCACGATCTCCGGACGTGACACCACCAGTAGGCGCGCCTGACTTTGGCTCCAGGCAGCCCGGCAGACGCGCTCTTCGTCGTGCTCGTCCACCGCCGTGGCGAAATACGCGAGCGGGATGTCATCCGGCGCGTAGATCTCTTGGACGCCCTCGATGGCCCGACCGAACCAGGGCGAAGGTGAGTGGAGACCAGCCGCGCCCCGGTAGCCCAGGCGCTCCAGGACCTCGTTCTTCAACTCGGTAGCCTTCATGTCGCCCACCGTTGCCGCGCCGCCGAACGGGTATCAAACATATGTTTGACA
>JACPDV010000246.1 GCA_016183835.1 Armatimonadota bacterium | reverse complement strand
GACCGCGTGCTCCGCCACGCCGAGCTGCCCGTCGCCCCCGACGACGCCGGGGCCTGGCACGGCACCCTCGACGCCCCGCATGACCGGCTCGGCTTCTACCGCGTCCGCGTCAAGCTCTCCAACGGCCTCGCGCTGCCCCAGCTCAACACCCGGCCCGCCGGGTACCTGACCTACGCCGTGGTGCCCGATCCGGCGCAGCGCCCGCTCTACCCGCCCGACGAGACGTTCTTCGGCATGCAGGGCGCCTTCAACGCCAACGTCAACGAGCCCGCCTACCTCGGCGTGCGCTGGCTCCTCGGCGGCTACGGCTGGCGCGACCTCGAGCCGAAGCAGGCCGGCGAGTTCGCCGCGCAACTGGCCCGCCAGCGCGAACAGCATAAGCCGAACGTGGCCTGGGTGGCCGGCGGCAAGCCCTGGCAGACCTACGCCATCCCCACCCTCTTCTTCGCCCCGGCCTGGGCGGTGACCAAGGACAGCGCGCAGTACGTCAGCGGCGTGCTCACCCCCGACGGCGAGACGGCCTGGCAGGAGTACTGCCGCAACGCCACCCGCGCCTTCGCCGCCGAGCACCCCGAGCTGCCGCGCCGCTACTACCAGATCACCTGGGAGCCGGTCTATCCGTGGGGCTACCGGGGCACCGACGAGGAGCTGATCCGCATCTACCAACTCGCCTACCCGGCGGTGCACGAGGGCGACCCGCAGGGCCTGGTGCTCGGCCCCACCGGCGCGGGGATCAACTCGGGCGACGTCGAGTGGAACCTGACGCTCCTCCGCAAGGGCCTCGGCCGCTGGCTGGACGCCTTCTCCATCCATCCCTACCACCCCAACCCGCCGGAACGGAGCGGGCTGGTGGAGCACGTCCGACAGCTCAAGGAGGTGGTCCGCCAGTACGCCGGCAAGCCGCTCGAGCTGCTCGGCACCGAACAAGGCGGAGCCACCCACGAGCACGAGGCCGAGGAGCTGGACCAAGCGCGCGGGCTCCTCCGCCAGAACCTGATCATGCTCGGCGAGGGCTTCAAGCTCAACCTCGGCTTTTACGGCATGGACTACCCCACCGAGCCGGGCTACGGCTACTGCTACAACCTCAACCCGAAGATCGCCTGGGGCAGCGACAAGATCGGGCCGAAGCCCATCGCCCCGGGCTACGCCGCGCAGAGCTTCCTGCTCGAGGGCCGCAAGAGCGCCGGGGCCATCGAGTGGCTCGGGGAGACGACCCTCGGCTACGCCTACGAACGCGGTGACGACGTGACACTGGCGCTGTGGGACTACGGCGACGCGCCGCGCGAGGTGACGCTGCCGGCCGGCGTGGCGCAGGTGACGGTCTACGACTGGATGGGCAATGCGCGCACCGTGGCCTGCCCGGGCGGAGACCTGAAGCTCACGCTCGGCCCCGAGCCGGCCTATGTGGCCGGCGTGGCGGCGAAGCTCTGGTGCAGCCGGGCGGAGCGACCGGTGACCCTGGCGGCCACGCGGGTGACCGGCTACGTCGGGCAGTCGCTGGTGCTCACCGGCACGGTCGGCAAGGGCGTGGCGCGAGTCGGACTGGAGGTTGGCGGCGTGGCGCGCGGCGCGGCGGCTCCGGACCCGGGCAAGCGCACCTTCCGGTTGGCCGCGCCCATCGGGCCGTCGGAGCAGCCCGGGATCCGGCCGTTCCGAGTGACGGCGACGGACGCGCGTGGCAAGGCGCTGGGCGTCGCCGGCGGCGTTCTGACCATCCGCCCGCCGGTGGAAGTCCGCTCGGTCTCGCCGGTGGTCAAGGACGGGGAGTGGGGTGTCGCCGTCCGGCTCCGCTCGGCCGGCGGCGGGCGGCAGCAGGGCGCGCTCGAGGTGCGGCTGGCGGGGGTGCCGCAAACTCGCCAGGGCCAGCCTTTCGAGGTCTCCGGGGCAAACGAGAAGGCCGTCGTCCTGACCTGGCCCGACCTCCAAGTGCCGCCGCAACGCGTGCTCGACGCGGTGGTCAGCGTGACCTCCGCGGGCGGCTACCGGTTCGACACCCGTGCGAAGCTCAACTTCCTCGCCGCCTCGCGCCGGGCCGAGCCGAAGGTGGACGCCGATCCCGCCGACTGGCCCGCCGGCGGCGAGATGCTCCTCGCCGGCCGCGAAGCGGTGGTTCGCACGCCGGCTGACTGGACCGGCAACGCGGATGGCTCCGCCACGGTCCGGCTGGCCCCGTGCGACGGCGGGCTGGGCCTCCTGGCCGAAGTGCGGGACGACCACTACCTCCAGGCCGGCGTGGGCTTCGATACCTGGAAAGGCGACTGCCTGCAGGTGGGCTACGACCTCGACCCCGGCAAGGCCGCGGCAGACACCGGGAATCTGCTGGCCGACGTGGGCAACCGCCACCGCGCCGGCGAGATCGACCTCGCGCTGACCCGCGAAGGGCCGCAGGCGTTCCGCACCGTCACCTTCGATAAAGACAAGCTCCCCGTCCGCCTCCTTACCCCTGCCGAGCTACCCGTGGCGGTGAAGGCCGACGACGGCGCCGCGGTCTATGAGGCCGTCATCCCGTGGTTCACGCTGGGGCTGGACAAGCCACCCGCCACCGGCGACCGGCTCGGCTTCGCCTTGACCGTCAACGACATGGACGAGGAGAAGCAGTTCGACCCCTCGGCGGTGGGCGCGTTCGGCGGGATCACGCCGAGCAAGGACCCGGCCAAGTTCGGAGTGGTGCTGCTGGCCGACGCGGCGCCGCAGGTGGCCACCGGCGGGACGCGGCTGGCTTACAGCGGGGCGCTGGGGCAGAGCCAGCGAACTGACCTGAAGCCGTTGCCATTCGTGGCGGCCAACGGGGCGACCGAGGTAGCCGGGTGGCTGTGGGTGATCGCCGGGTACGAGCTGTACTGCTTCGACCCGCAGGGCGTCCCGAGCACCGCCATCCGTCGCTCGAAGCTCCCCGCCGCTGCCACCCACCTCGGCGTGCAGACCGACGGCGAGCGGCTCCACTGGGCCTCCTGGGACCATCAGCTCTGGTCAGTGGCGCCGGGAAAGGGCACAGCCGAGCCGTGGGGCGACCTACAGCTCTCCGACAAGGTTCGGTCCATCGCCGTGGCCCGGCTCGACGCACCCAAGGCGGGCTACGCGGCGAAGGCGAGGGTGCTGGTGCTCGAGGGTGACGAGGTCCGCGGGTATGACGCCAACTCTCAGCCGTTGGGGGTGCTGCTCCACCTGACCCGCCCGGAGAAGGCCGAGTGGTGGTACAGCGCGGTGGGCTTCGAGCCGTCCACCGGCGACATCCTGGTGGGGAGCTACTGGCCGGACTCGAAGGTCTACCGTTTTGCCGCCGACGGCAAGGAAGTGACCACGGAGGGCTGGCCTCGCGTCGGGCAGGCGGCTTCGTTCGGCGTGGTCGGCGGCCGGGCCTGGATGATCGGGCAGGGCGGCCTGGCGCAGGCGTTGCCGCTGCTCGCGAAGGAGCCGGTGGGCGACATCCTCGGAGGGCCGGGCACAATGTACGCCAACGGCCTGGCGGGCGGTTTCCTGTCCACGTCGCAAGGGCTGGTGGGCTTTGGCCCGCGCGGCCGGCCATCGGGCGTGCGGCTGGGCGGCCTGGGCGGCGTGCGCGCGCTGGCCGTGGCGAGCGACGGCACGCTGGTGGGCTTGATCGAGAACGGCCAGCGGACGATCGTGCTGGGTCTAGACGACGATCCCTGGACGCCCTTCCGCAGCAACGCCAACGAGCCCTGGCGGATGGCCAACGGCTGGACCAACAAGGGCTGCGCGCTGGCCTGGAACGCGCCGTACTACGCCTGCCTCGACGAGACGGGCAAGCAGCTCTGGGACTTCGATCCGCACCACACCGGCTTCAAGGAGACGCCCTGGCTGAAGCGTTCGGAGCCGAACAGCCTGACCGCGCCGCGCGCCGTGGCCGTGGGCGACACGCTGACCTGGGTGCTGGACGGCGGCCGCCTGCTCGAGTGCCCCGGCAGCGAGGTGGCCAAAGGCGTCGAGCGGACGCTGCCGGGACTCGCGGATCCGGCCAAGCTGGTCGCCCTGGCGGCGACTGGCGACGAGTTGCTGTTGGCGGCGACGGCCACGGAGGTCCGCGCGTGGCGGCGGGCAGCGGATGGCGGGTACGCCGCGGCGTGGGCGGCCGGCCCGTTCCAGGCGGTGACCGGGCTGGCGGCAGCGGGCGGCGGGGTGGCCGCGGCGGACGGCGGGGCGAAGGTGGTGGCGCTGCTCGCGCTCGCAGACGGCCGGCCGACGGCGCGGCTCACCGCGGCCGACGTGCCCGGCGGATGGACACCGGGCGCGATCACCGCGTCGGGACGGTGGATTGTGGTGGCGGACGAGGCCGGCAAGCGGCTCGTGCGGCTGCGCGTGGACGGTATGTGAAGGAAGTGTTGAGCGGATGGTCTGGAATTGTATCCGCCAATAGGCTACGATGAGCGTGGGTGGGTTGGGCCGCTATCTCGGGAGGAGAGACCCATGCGGCGTCGTGCGTTCACGCTGATCGAGCTCCTCGTCGTCATTGCGATCATCGCCATCCTGGCGGCGATCCTGTTCCCGGTCTTCGCCAAGGCGCGGGAGAAGGCGCGGCAGACGTCCTGCTTGTCGAACACCAAGCAGATCAGTCTGGCCCAGATTCAGTACACCTCGGACTATGACCAGACTCTCACGGGCCGCGTGATGTGGGCCCGGCGGTTGGATCCGTACGTCAAGAACTGGCAGATCTACGGCTGCCCGAGCTGGGGCGGCTCGCCGGTCACTCTCACCGTGGACGGGTACTGCCA
This sequence comes from Armatimonadota bacterium, assembly GCA_016183835.1. Taxonomy (GTDB): domain Bacteria; phylum Armatimonadota; class UBA10988; order UBA10988; family UBA10988; genus JACPDV01. Next base: position 4,021 of record JACPDV010000246.1, on the reverse strand, counting down.
GACGACCTACGGCCAGTTCACCGGGCTGCGGGGCATCAAGGGCGGCTATGCCGTGGCCTGCAACACCACCGGGGCGTGGCCGGCCCGGCCCGAAGCGTACATCACCATGCCGGCCGAAACCGTCTGGCTGATCGAGGCGCCGGCCAACAACAGCCCCACCTCGGCCGGCGGCTGCACCTACCACTCCAATCCGAACTCGGCCTGCGCCGACGGGCCGACCCTGGCCACGCGCCACAATGACGGGGTGAACTTCGGATTCCTGGACGGCCACTCGAAGTGGTACAAAGTGACCACCACCCAGGGCTGGCGGGATCCGACCATCGCCCGGTGGCTGATCTACAACAAGTAGGCGGCCGGTTCGGCAGGCGACAGGAATCGCCGTCCGGCGGCGAAAGCCCCTCCGGCGGCCCCGCGGCCGCCGGAGAACCCGCCGTGAGCTTGTTCTGCTGCGCCGCCGTTGCCGTTGTGGCCCTCGCCGCCGCCTTGCCCGCCACCTCCGCCGTGGAGTTCGACCACATCGTGATCGACCCGGTCTTCCGCAGCGAAGGCCTGCGCTTCCCAGCCGCAGGCCGTGGACCCGCACGGCTACAGCGACTACTTCCTTTGCTTCGCCGAGGACATCGACGGCGACGGCTGGCTCGACCTGGTCAACGTCGGCTTCCCCGGCTCGCAGACGGCGTGGTACCGCAACCCGGGCCAGGCCGGCGGGCTGTGGGAGCGGCACCTCGCCATCGAGAAGACCGGCAACGAAAGCCCTGCCTGGATCGACCTCGACGGCGACGGGAAGAAGGAGCTGGTGTTCTGCGCCCCCGACGGCGTGGCGTACGCCCGGCCGGGCGCCGACCCGTCGCAGCTCTGGCCTGTGCAGGCGATCGCCGCACCGGACCATCCGCGACCCATGGGCCACGGGCTGGGCGTGGGCGACGTCAACGGCGACGGCCGGCTCGACGTGCTCTGCCCCCAGGGCTGGTGGGAGCAGCCGGCCGACCGCGCCGTGGCGCATTGGCCGTTCCACGCCGGCAAGCTGAGCGACGAGTGCGCGCAGATGATCACCGCCACGCTGCCCCAAGTGGACCGGCCGGTGGTGTTCAGCACCAGCGCGCACCGCTACGGCGTGTGGTGGGCGGCGCAGAACGGCGACGGCTGGGAGCTGCGCGAGATCGACAAGACCGTCTCCCAGACCCACGCGCTGTGCGTGGCGGATATCACCGGCGACGGGCTGCCCGACCTGATCACCGGCAAGCGGTTCTGGGCTCACACGCAGGGCGACCCGGGGATCGACGAGCCGTCGCTGATGGTCTGGTACGAGATGCGGATGGTGGACGGTCAGCCCGACTGGGTGCGGCACGTGATCGATCACGACAGCGGCGTGGGGCTGCACTTCGAGGTGCTGGACGTGAACGGCGACGGGCTGCTCGACATCGTGACCTCCAACAAGAAGGGCGTGCACCTGTTCCTTCAGAAGCGGAAGGTGGCGGATGGCTGACGTGACCCGGCGGGAGTTCCTCAAGCGCGCCGCGCTGGCCGCCGCGGCGCCGGCCTTCGTGCCGGCCTCGGCGCTGGGCAAGGACGGCCACACCGCACCCAGCGAGCGCATCGGGATGGGCTTCATCGGGCTCGGCGGGCAGGGCCGCGGGCACCTCCTCGGCGGCGCCTGGACCTATGTCACCGGCGGCCTGGTGGCGCGCGAGGACGTGCAGGTGCTGGCCACCTGCGACGTCTGGCGCGGGCGCCGCGAGGAGCCGCGCGACAAGGTCGAGCAGTTCTACGCCGCTCGCCTCGGACAGGGCAAGTACCGTGGCTGCGAGGCCTACCAGGACTTCCGCGAGGTGCTGGCGCGGCCCGATATCGACGCCGTGCTGATCGCCTCGCCCATCCACTGGCACGCGATGATGAGCCTGATGGCCGTCGAGGCCGGCAAGGACGTCTACTGCGAGAAGCCCACCGCCCTGACTGTGGCCGAAAGCCGCGCGCTGGCCGACGCCGTGCGGCGGCGCGGGCGGATCTACCAGGCGGGCACACAGCAGCGCAGCGAGTACGGCGGCAAGTTCCGCACCGCCTGCGAAGTGGTCCGCAACGGCCGGCTCGGCGACCTCAAGGAGGTCTGGGCCTACCGCGAGGGCGGCGGGTTCTTCTGGTCCACCGGCAATGGCAACGGGCAGCCACCACCCGCCGACTTGGACTGGGAGCTGTGGCTCGGGCCGGCGCCCTACGTGCCGTGGGACGGCGACTGGAACGCCCACCGCTTCGGCTTCGGCGGGATCAACTGGGGCCAGCACCACTACGACATCCTGCACGCGATCTACACCTACGCCGACGGCGTGGTGGTGCACGGCGGGCCGCACCCCGCCGAGGGGCGCGCATGGCAGGGCGGCGGGCTGTTCGTCGGCACCGAGGGCCGGCTGGTGGTGGATCGCGACAACCTGGTGGCCGATCCGCCGTCGATCCTGGCGCCGCTCACCGAGCCGAACGTCAAGCGGGTCTACCACAGCGACAGCCACGCCGGGAACTTCCTCGACTGCGTGCGGACGCGGCAGCCCACCATCTGCAACGCCGACAGCACGCACCGGGCGGCGAGCGTGATGATCCTGGGCGGCATCGCGCAGACGCTCAAGCGGACGCTGCGCTGGGACCCGGTGGCCGAGCGGTTCCAGAACGACCAAGAGGCCGACCGGCTCCTGTCGGTGGCCACCCGGCCGCCGTGGCGGGTCTAGAAGGGTAGCTGCAATGGATGGTGTGACGCCGACTTCAGCTCTCGGACCCCCTCGTTGCCAAGGAGGGGGTGAGGACTCGCTGGCTTTGTGTACTCCTGATGATAGCCGGCGTCACGACCGCGGCGCTGGCCGCCGCGCCGGAAGAGGCCGGGCTGATCGAGCAGCTCCGCTCGACTGCGCCGGCGGCGCAGAAAGCCGCCGCCTGCCGGCGTTTGTGGCAGATCGGCACCGCCGAGTGTGTGCCCGCGCTCGCGCCGCTGCTGTCGGTGCCCGAGGTGGAGCAGGCGGCGCGCGCCGCGCCCGAGACCATCCCCGGGCCGGAGGCGGAACAGGCGCTGGTCGACGCGCTGCCGGGCGTCGGCGGGATGCTCAAGGTGGGCGTGATCACCTCGCTTGGCGTGCGCGGTGACCCGGCCGCAGTGCCGGCGCTCATGCCGCTCCTGGGCGATGGCGACCCGCAGGTGGCCGTGGCCGCCGCCACCGCCCTCGGCAAGTGCTGCCGCGCCAGCGCGGCCGACGCGCTGCTCGCGGCGCTGTCCGGCGCCGAGGGGCCGCTCCAAACGGCTGTCCTTAGCGCGTTGCTCGACCTCGGTGAGCGGACCCGCAAGGTGGGAGTGCCGGAGCCCGCGGCAGGGATCTTCCGGCAGGTCTATCGCGCGGCCGGGCCGGGGCACGACCGCGTGGCGGCCCTCTGCGGACTCGCCCGCACCGATCCCGACGGCGGACTGCAGCGCACCCTCCACGGTCTACGCGGCACCGATCGCGACGAGGTGGACGCCGCGCTGGCGCTGGCGGCCGAGCTGCCAGGCTCCGCGGCGACCAGGGCGTTGGCTGGGGTTCTGGGGCGACTCGATCCGCGGCTGCAGCGGGCACTCGTGACGGCCCTGGTGCGGCGCGGCGACCGGGCGGCGCAGCCGGCGTTGGTCGAGCTGGCGCGGAAGGGCGACCCGGCCATCCGGCCGGCGGCGCTGGCCGCGCTTGGCGCCATCGGCGACACGTCGGCACTCGCGTTCCTGGCCGAGGCGGCGTCCGGCACCGGCCCGGCGCGCGAGGCGGCGCGGCAGGCCCTGGTGCGGCTGCCGGGCGGGGACTTCGCGACGGCGTCCTTGGCGCTGCTGCCCCGGGCCAAGCCGCCGGTGGCGGCGGAGCTGGCGCGCGCGCTGGCGGCGCGCGGCGAGCGGCGCGCGGCGCAAGTCCTGGCGGAGCTGGCCTCCGGCGGCGAGCCGCAGGTGCAGGCGGCGGCGCTCGAGGCCCTGGCCGTGCTCGGCGGCGGCGAGCTGGCGCCGAAGCTGATCGCCGTGCTGGTG
>JACPDV010000270.1 GCA_016183835.1 Armatimonadota bacterium | reverse complement strand
TGAGCCCCCAGGTGCCGTCGAGGGAGAGACTGCCGCTCATGGACTGCTCCGGCGCGATCGTGTGCGGAGGGTAACAGGTGGGACTGCGGTGTCAAGGGCGCCCGGCGGCGCAAGAGTCGATTGGTCGGCCGGTCTGGCCGGTGCTGCTACTTCGCTCTCAGCCACTGAGCCTGCAGGATGCCGCGCGGGTCCGTGAGCTTGAGCCTGGCCTTGGTGTTCGAGTACTTGCCCAGCACGAGGAATCTGCCCACTTTGGGCTCTGCGCCGTAGCCGAGCAGGCTGTACCGCCCGCCCTTGCTCAGCACGAGCTCGTCATCCTCCACGCTCCATGTCCCGGAGTCCTTCTCGCGGATGTTACGGCCCCTCGTGAGCGCCATCAGAGTGCGCGAGTAGGAGCCGTCGGCGCCGAGCTGGAAGTAGGCTCCCGTGGACGTCGTGGCATCGCCTGCGTAGGCCCCGTCGCGGGTGACGCGGTTGGCGAATTCGCTCGACGATTCGCTCCACTCGCCGGCCAGGTCGGCGGGAGCGAACAGCACGACCTTCTCCGCGGAGGCGCCGGGAATCTGCGCCGAATCCAGGAACTGGCCGATCTCGGCTTCCGCCGCCTTGTCGAAAGTCCAGTTCGGGCCCGAGTAGGTGCCCATCACCGGCACGACTCGTCCTCCGTGGGCGAGCATGTAGATGGCGACGGTCACCTGGGCTCCGTTCGCGTCCTTGACCTCCGAATCCGCGTCAAAGGCACAGGCGTAGCCGGATTTGAGACGCACCATCAACGGCAGCGGAGCAATGGTGGACGTGTAGTTGGGAATGACGAACGACTTCCAGTAACCAGCGAACTGCTCGCGGACGGTGCCGGTGAGGGCCTCGCTCGGGAAGATCAACAGGCTGAAGCGGTACTTGACCCACTCCTCGTTCTTTGCTTTGACGAGCAGCGGGAAGCCGTTGACCTCCTGCGCCGCCCAGCCAGCCGGTACGGTGTACCGGAGGTCGACAGCGCCCGGGGGAGCCGGAGCCGGCTCCGCAACCCCCATGCCGCGGACCATGTCGGCGAAGGCATCGGCGTACTGACCCATGGTCTCGACGCCGTCGGACAGGACCACGACCACTCCGCCCTCGTCCCCGTGCTTGATCGCCATGAGCTGGCCGAGCAAGGAGCGCCCACCCGCCGTGATCGTGCCAAGCACGAACTTGTAGTCCCAGCCGCCATCCGACCTCGACTGCTTCGGCTCCATCGCCGCCTTGAACGTCCCGATCTCGGCGACCATCTTCCCGCCGTCCTCAAGGATCTCGTCCAGAGTCCCCGCTGTGCCTTGCACCATCGTGACCATCACCGCATAGAGCTTGCCTTCGGCGACGTCCCCGGGAGTCAGAACCGTTGCACGGTCTTGCAGCTCGATCTTCCAGCCGGCCGGCACTTCGAGTGGGAGATCGCCGCCCGCCGTAGCGGCTGTCAGGGCCAAGGGGAGCAAGGTCGTAGAGTGAGGTGAGACGAATCCAATCAGGGCGCACGCAGCGAGCATCACGGCTGTCATGAAGGCTCCTTCGCAAGGCTAGACTCGGGTGAAGCCCCTCTTGTGCCCGGCAATTGGCTGCTTCGGCGCGGAAGCACTCGATGGATGCAAGGTGCGAGGGCGGTGTCAAGCAGCGATGAAGGCCTCGATGGCGGCGCGGATCTCGTCGCGCACGCGGCGGTAGACCTGCAGCGCCGCCTCGCCCTCCAGCCCCTGCGCCCTGACCACGCCGGGCGGGTCCTCGAACGACCAGTGCAGCGTGCGGCTGCCCGGCGGCGTGAGCGGACACGTCTCGGCGGCCCGGTCGCAGACGGTGATGAAGTCGTCGAACGGCTCGTTGGCGTAGCGCTCGAGGGAGTCGCTGGTGTGTTGCGAGATGTCCACGCCGGCCTCGCGCATCACGGCCACGGCGCTGGGGTTCAGCCCGTGGGGCTCGAGCCCGGCGCTGGCGGCGGCGAAGCGGTCGCCGGCGAGGTGGCGCAGCCAGCCCTCGGCCATCTGGCTGCGGCACGAATTGCCCGTACAGAGGAAGAGCACTCGCCTGCGCGCCATCGGTGGCTCCGGCCCGCGGTCAGTCGTCGTCGGTGGCCACGAGCTCGATGGTGAGTATGCCACCGTGCCGCTTCGGGCGGAAACCCGTCGGCCAGCGGGTGCTGACGGTGTAGAGCGTGCCCGTGAGGTCGGCCCAGCGACCGAAGAGCCGCCCGAGCTGCGCGCCGCGGAGGTCGGCGCCGCCGAGCTGAGCGCCGTGCAGGTCGGCTCCGGTCAGGTCCGTGTCGCGCAGATCGGCGCCGCGCAGGTCGGCCTGGGCGAGGGTGGCGCCCGACAGGTCGGCGCCGCGCAGGAACGCCCGGTCGAGCTGGGCGCCGGTCAGGTCTGCGCCGGCGAGGAGCGCACCGCGCAGGTCGGCGGAGGTGAGCACCGCCCGGGGGAGCACCACGCCGCGCAGGTCGGCGTCGCGGAGGTTGCTGCAACAGAGGTCAAGGCAGCAGCGCTGCAGCCCACGTAGGTCGGCGCCGTTGAGCTCGGAGCCGCGCTGCGGCCCCTCCGAAAGCGACAGCGGCCATCCGCCCGGGCGGTGTCTCACCAGTCTCTCCTCACTTGCTCCACGGAGCGGTCATTCACGCGGCCGCCGGCTCGCGGCGGAGCTTGATCACCACATCGCAGGGCAGCGCCACTCCGGCGGCGACCTGCATCGCCTTGAACAGTCCGGCCGGTACGGCGCAGCCGGGGCAGCAGCGCGACAGGTACGACCGCACGGCGCCCATCAGCGCGCCGTCGCCGGCCACCTCAGCGTAGACATCGAGGGGCATGGCGGGCGCCAGGTCCTCGGCCAGCTTGCGAATCTTGCAGCACTCCGTCTCGATCGCGAGCGTTACGTGCTGGTCGTCCGAGCTGCTGGCGCGGACGTCCGTGATGTAGCCGCACACGCCGGCGCGAATCTCGGCTCTGGCAACCATGAGCTGCCCTCCCTCCTCGCTCAGCCCGCCGCCTTGTCCACGGCCGCGACGAGCTTCTCCTCCGCCCACACGCCGTCGTGCACCTCGAGCAGCTTGCCGCTGCGACTCAGCAGCAGCGTGGTGGGCACGTTCCGAATGCTGTAGTGCTCGATCAGGTACCGCTCCGTGGTGTTGGGATCGAGCGACACATCGATCAACGCCACGCGACCCTTGTAGCGCTCCCGCAGCTTCGCCGTCAGCTCGCCCATCGTCAGGCACTTCGCATCCCGGGTGGCCGCGCCGACGCCGAATCGGAAGCACAGCACCACCGGCAGCCCCTTCTTCACCGCCGCGTGGTAGGCGGCTTCACCGGCCGGCATCTTCGGCGGCGGGTTGCGGAGCAGCGGCACCACCACCGCCGCGACGATCATCATCATCAGCCCGCCCGCCACGATCCACTCGCGCTTGCTCATGCCCGGCCCTCCGGCCGGCGCACCCCACGGCGCCCGCGGCCCGCGTATGTCGCTGCATCGCTCAAATGCGTTCCTCCTCTGGTTGTCGGAGATATGGACATGACTGCATATCTCCTCGACACCCTCCAGTGCCTCCGGGCGACGCTCTCAACACACCCTCAGGCCGCGCCTTGCGCGCGCCGGGCGCGCTCCTTGCCCTGCTCCGCAGCGTCGTCGCACAGCGCCAGGGCCGCCTCGACCAGCCGGCGGGCAGGCGGCGGCAGCGCCGGATCGACCGTGTAGTCCACCCGCGCACCATCGCGTTTGGGCTGGACCAGACCGGCTTTGCGCAGGATCCCGAGGTGGTGGGAGACCGAATACTGGGGCACCGCCAGCCTCGCCTCCAGCTCGCACACGCAGAGTGTGCCCTGCGCGTCGAGCAGTGCCAGCAACCGCAGCCGCGTCGCGTCGGACAGGGCTTTGAGTACGTCAACCGTGTCGTCGAGGCGCATCGCGCAGCTCCTCGACCTCGGATCGGGTGCAACCGATTGGCCGTGCCGGCAGGGATCCGGCTCCGTGGCGGCCAACGTTGTCCGCCCCGGAGACCGCAACGTGCTGCGAGTCATCGTCTGCGGCGTGATCTGTGCCGGCGCAGCGGCTGCGGCCGAGCCCGTCGGCGGCGTCACCGACCGCCGCCTCACCCTGGCCGACGGGGCGCGCAGGATCCTCTCGGGCGCCGGCTATCGCGCCGTGGACGCCGCCGGCACCGTGTTCGACACCGGCGCCGCCACGCTCGCAGCCGACGGGCAGCTCACGTTCGCGCTCACCGGCCCGGCCGCGGCCGACGCGCAGGTCGCCGCCACGTTCCGGCGCCTGCCGCACGGCTTCGCGCTCGACTGGCAGGTGCGCTACACGGGTGCCGAGCGGACCTGGAACGGGTGGGGCACCGGTTTCCAGTACACCTACGCCGAGGCCCCCACCGGCGCCCGAACGCAGCCCCTCGTCCGGTGGGTGAAGCCCGGTGGAGCGCAGCCCTGGGAAGTGCCCGGCGACACGCCTTACCCCGACAGCGCCGGCCAGCTCCGCGAGGTGGACTTCGGCGAGCTGGCCTTGGTGATGATCGCGCCCTACGATCCGGACTGGCTCTACGGCGGCGACGTGAACCGTACGCGCTTCGGCCGCGCGCCGCTGCCGAAGGGCACACCCGCCGAGCTGCGGCAGACGGTGGCGTACCTCCTGTTGCCCAAGGCCGAGGTGGACCCCGCCCGTCTGGCGGCCGAGGCCGCCGGGCAGCCGCTGGCGCTCTCGCTCGGCACCGACCGGGTGGGCAACCTGTTCGCGCCCGGCGAGCCCGTGGCGTTCACGGCCACCGTGGCGAACCTCTCGCCGGAGCCGCGTGAAGCGCGGCTGGCCCTCGAAGCCTGGTCCTACCGCGGCGAACGCTTGCTCTCGACCACGGTGTCCGCGCAGCTCGGGCCGGGGAGAGAGCACCGGGCCGTGCTGCATCCGGTGGTGCAGGAGCAGGGCGTCGTCTTCGTGGGCGCCACGTTGTCGTGGCCGGGCGGCGAGACCGAGCAGCGGATGACCCTCGGCGTGCTGCCCGCACGACAGGCCGGGGCGGCGCGGCCCGACTCGCCGTTCGGCCTGGCCGGCCTGATCGCCGCGCCGGAGCGCTACGCGGACCAGTACCACCTCGACACCGTGCTGGGCGTGGCCGAGCGGGTCGGCGCGCGATGGGTCCGTGGCGGCTGGTACCCGCTCAAGACCGCGCCCACTCCGCAGGACGACGCGCAGGTCGCGGCTAGGACCGAGGCCCTGCGGCGGCACGGGATCCTGCCGTTCGAGCACAGCGGCACGCTGGCCGAAGCCGGCAAGGAGGCCGAGCAGCGTGCGGAGTTCGACGCGTCCTTCCGCCACTGGTCCGCCGTGACGCCGTATGTCGAGGTCGGCAATGAGCTGAACCTGGGCGGCTTGAGCGGCAAGGACTACGTCGAGAAGCTGCTCAAGCCCGCCAGTGCCGCGCTGCGCCAGGCCAATCCCGCCGCGAAGGTGCTCTCCATGGGCCTGGGCGGGGTCAGTCGCGAATGGCTGGCCAGCTTCACCGAAGCCGGTGGGTTCGACCTGATCGACGTTCTGTCGGTCCATCCGGGCTGCCACCCCAAGTCGCCGGAGTTCTGGGAAGGCTGGCGCGGCTGGGTCTTCCGCTCGCAGGTGCAGGACGCGCTGAAGGCCGCCCGCGAACACGGCGGCAAGGACGTGTGGATCACCGAAGCCTACGCCCCCACGCCGCCCGGCCGATCGGGGCTGGACCTGCGCACCGCCGCGGACTACCTGGTGCGCACCTACGTCTGCGCCTGGGCCGCCGGGGTGAAGAAGACCTTCTGGTACCAGCTCCAAGATGGCGTGTGGTTCGCGCGGCGGCCGGACCCGCAGGACATCGAGTACAGCTTCGGCATCGTCTACACCGACCTCTCGCCCAAGCCGGCGTACGTGGCCTACGGCACCATGACCGAGCAGCTCGAGGGCGCCACCTGCGTCGGCCGGCTGGACCTCGGCGCGGACGACCTCTACGGCGTGCGCTTCCGCCGCGGGAAGGAGACGGTCGACGTGCTCTGGAGCTGCCGTGAGAAGCACGAGACCGACATCCCATGGTGGCCGCCGGAGAAGTACAAGGACTGCTCGCGCCGGCCCGCCGAGCCGTGGGTCGAGCGCTGGAGGGCTGCCGTGACCGTGGAGTTGCCGGCGGCGGGCGCGGTGAGCGTGACCGACCTGATGGGCAATGCCCGGCCGGTGGCCGCGCTGGGCGGGAGGGCCGCCTTGGCGTTGACCGGCTCGCCAATCTACGTTCGCGGGCTGGGTGAAGCCAAGCTGCGGCCGCAGTTCTGGGAGGATCTCCCATAGCACGGAGTGAGAACAGTGTGCCACTGGCAGCTTGCTGCCAGTGCGATCCCCGTTGGTGTCGGCACTGGCAGCAAGCTGCCAGTGGCACACCGGCTCGGAGAAGGATGGTGCTGATGCCCGTCGCCGTGGGAATACTCGCCTGCGCCGTGGCCGCTGCGGCCGACGAGCCGATCGAAGCGGCCGCCGTCGCCCGTTGGTCCGCGCCGTTCCGCGGCTGGCACTACGCGCCGGACTACGTCCTCCCGCCCAACCCCGACGACGGCCTGGGGTTCCAGATGACCGACTGCCCGACCGTCTGGCAGGACGGCGATGAGTACCGCATGTGGTACACCGGCTTCGATGGCAGGGGCTACCAGACGGCGCTGGCGGTGAGCCGCGACCTGCTGCACTGGACCCCGCGCGGCCTGGCCATGAGCTACGGCCAGGAGGGCGCCTTCGACCACGGCGGGGTGACCTTCGGCGGGCCGCTTCTGGAGAGCTATGACCCTCCGTGCGCCGCGGCGGCTGAAGCGTTGGCAGGGGCGCTACTGGGTGCTCTACGGCTGCTACCCGCGGCAGGGCGGCTACGAGATCCGCCCCGGCGCCGAAGGGCTGGCCTGGAGTGAGGACGGGCTGACCTGGCACCGCAACTCCGCAGACACACCCATCCTCAGCGTGACCGGCGCCGCCGAGTGGGAGAAGGACTGCATCTATCAGCCCTGGCTGGTGGAGCACGAGGGCCTGTTCTACGACTTCTACAACGCGGCGAACGGCAGCGTGGAGCAGACCGGCTTCGCCACCTCGACCGACCTGGTGCACTGGACCCGCCACCCGGGCAACCCGGTGGTCCGCAACCGCCCCGGGGGCTACGACGAGCAGTTCTGTTCGGACGGGAAGGTGTTCCGCGACGGCGACCACTGGGTCATGCTCTACTTCGGCGTCGGCCGGGGCGGCGCGCACATCATGGCCGCCTTCTCACGCGACCTGGTGCACTGGACCAGCGATCCCGAGCCGCTCTACCGGGCCGGCGGGAACCCCAGCGGGCTGGATGCCACGTACGCTCACAAGGTCTCGCTGGTCTACCGCGCGGACAACCAGACGCTCTACCTCTTCTACTGCGCGGTGGGGCCCAAGGGGCGCGGGACCGGGCTGTTGACGAGCCGTCCGCTGTCAGAGATGAACCGAAGTTGAGTGCCGGCCCTTGGAACCCCGGCGCCGGTGGGGTATCCTATCCACAGGCCGCCGCGGCCCAAGGAGGAGAGTATGAGACGACGCGGATTCACCTTGATCGAGCTGCTGGTGGTGATTGCCATCATTGCGATCCTGGCCGCCATCCTGTTCCCGGTGTTCGCCAAGGCCAGGGAGAAGGCACGACAGTCGTCCTGCCTGTCCAATGAGAAGCAGATCGGCCTGGCGCTGATGCAGTATGCGCAGGACTTCGACGAGAAGTACTTCCGCTACTACCTGAACCAGGCCGGCAACTTCGCACCCATCGGCCGCGGCAACACGGACTGCTACGTCTGCCTCGGCGACGTGCTGCAGCCCTACACCAAGAACAACCAGATCTTCGGTTGTCCCAGCCTGTCGACCTCGCCCTGGGCGCTGTGGCACCAGTCCTACGCCATGAACTGCCAGCTCAATGCCCTGTCCATGGGCGGTGTTCCCGGCGCGGCCAACACCCCTGCGCTGGCCGAGGCCACCTGTCACTACTTCAACCCGGTGGGCTGCTGGCCGGCCAACGGGCTGGGTGTGCGGTATCGCAACGCGGCCCACAACGAAGGCACCAACGTGACCTACGCCGACGGCCACAGCAAGTGGCAGAAGGACACGAACGTCCTGAAGGTGGCGTTCTGGCAACTGCAGTAGCCGGCGCGTCCCGACCTGTTCCCCGCGAGCGCCGGGCACCCGCCCGGCGCTCGGCGTTGGGGTTCACGAGTACATCGTCCGGTACGTCTCGAGGGCGCTGAAGACGGCCTCCATGTTCTCCAGCGGCACGTCCTCGTTGAGCTCGGCGTGGAGCCACAGCCCGCCCTCGGGCATGCCCAGCACCTCTGCGCATTCCCGCACGTGGTCGTCCATGTCCTGCGGGGTGCCGAAGGGGAAGAGCTGCCGGTCCAGATCGAGTGCGACGCAGACCTTGCCGCGGCAGACGCGCGCCAGGTTGTGGAGCCCATTGGCCCGCACCTGCGGGTTGACCACGTTCACGCCGCAGTCGATCAGGTCGGGGATGATCTCCCAGATGTGCCCGTCGGTGTGCATGTAGACGTAATGCCCGGCGTCGCGGAAGGGCCGGTAGATCCGCTCGAAGCAAGGCTTAAGGTAGCGGCGCCACTGGGCGGGGCTGATGGGCAGCGCGGCCTGCGTGCCGAGGTCGTCGCCGAACCCGACGAGCTGGCCCGGCGAGGTCAGCCGCTCGAGGAGCAGCCGGCCCTGGCGCAGGTTGTAGTCGAGGACGATGTCGATCAGCCGCTGCAGCTCGGGGGGCTCCTCGCCGAAGTCGAGCATGATCTGGTCGAAGCCGCGCAGGTCGGAGAGCCGGAGCCACATGAAGCCGTGGGGGAAGCCGATGTCGCGTTCCGGCGCCTTCAGCGTGTGCACCGCCTCGCGGGTGGGCACCGGATGGCCAGTGACGTAGGACTCCATGCCGGTCTTGATGTTGCTCCACACGCAGCCCCAGGCGTCGATGTGCTCCCCGGCGACGTAGGTGCCGGCGACCGCGTCGTAGTCGCGCGTCTGCGGCTCGCCGAAGAGGAGCGGGTGGCGGTCGACCACCTCCTGCAGGGCTTCGCGGTACTTCATCCAGGCGGCAGGCAAGATGCTGGCACTGATGGGGATGCAGCTCGGGCGCTGGTAGAGGAGCGACAGCAGGCGGTCGTTGGGTGGGCTCATGGCGCGAGGATAGCAGCGGCCGGGGGCCGGCGCAACGGCGAGAGGAGTCATCCGGCGCCCGGCCAAGCAGCGGGCGCCTACGGGCGGAAGGAACGTACCATGCCGAAGATCCCGATTGGGTTGGAGCTTTACTCGGTGCGCAACGATTGCGCGGCCGACCTCGCGGGCACCCTCGCGGGCGTAGCGAAGATGGGTTACCAGGGCGTGGAGTTCGCCGGCTTCCACAACCACGCCGCTGCCGATATCAAGCGTGTCCTGGACAACCTCGGCCTCGTCTGCTGCGGCTCCCACACCGGCCTGAATCTGCTCCAGGGCGACGAGCTGAAGAAGACTGTCGAGTTCAACCTCACGCTGGGCAACCCCTACCTGATCGTGCCCGGTCTGCCCGGCGAGTACACCGCCGGCCGCGACGCCTGGCGCCGCACCGCCGACGTGTTCAACGCTCTGGCCGACACGCTCCGGCCGCTCAACCTGTGGACCGGCTACCACAACCATCACACCGAGTTCGCCCCGCTCGGCGGCGAGGCGCCGTGGGACACCTTCTTCGGCAACACCGAGCAGGACGTGGTGATGCAGCTCGACATGGGCAACGGTCTGCACGGCGGGGCGGACCTGGTGGGGATCCTCCAGCGCTACCCGGCACGGGCCGACACGGTGCACCTCAAGCCCTACTGCCTGGAATCCGCCAAGGAGAGCGCGGAGGCCGGATTCCGGCCGATCATCGGCGAAGACAGCGTGCCCTGGGCCGAGGTGTTCAACCTGTGCGAGACCACCGGCCGCACCCGCTGGTACATCGTCGAGTATGAGAGCGACAAGTACCCGCCTATGGAGGCCGTGGACAAGTGCCTGCAGGCGCTGCGAGGGATGGGGAAGTAGCGGCGTAGAGGGTGTAAGGGTGCAGGGGTGTGGGGTGTGCCGGACGCCGCTCCGACCTGCGCCCTACACCCCACACCCCTACACCCCTCGGCCGCGGAGGCTCCACCGTGCGGCTTTGGCGTGCCCTTCTGCTCGGCCTGGTACTCGCGCCCGCCAATGCCTACTGGGTGATCCAGATGGAGCGGGTGCGGGCCGGTCCGTACGTCAGCTCCATCTCCCTGTTCGCCAACTGCGTCTTCGTCCTGGCGGTCCTCGCTGCGCTCAACCTGTGCGTCCGCCGCTACCGACCGCGCTGGGCGATGACCCCCGGTGAGCTGCTCCTGGTCTACAGCATGTGCTGCCTCGGCACCGCCGTGGCCGGCATGGACTTCCTCCAGGTCCTGGTCATGATACTGGGCCATGCCAAGCACTTCGCCACCCCCGAGAACGGCTGGGAGAGCTTCTTCCGCTACATCCCGAGTTGGCTCGTGGTCAACGACGTGGAGGCGCTGAAGCGCTACCACGGCGGGCACTCGTCGCTCTGGCTGCCGGAGAACTACCACCCCTACCTGGTGCCCTGCATCGCCTGGATGACCTTCGTCGCGGCGCTGCTGCTCGCCATGCAGGGGCTCAACGCATTGCTCGCCCGGCCCTGGATCGAGCGTGAGCGGCTGAGCTTCCCGGTGCTGGAGCTGCCGCTCACCCTGGCCCGCGAGCCGGTCGCCTTCTACCGCCAGCCGTCCTTCCTGATCGGCGTGACCATCCCCGTGATGTGGTGCGGGCTGAACGGGCTGCACTTCCTCTACCCGGCCGTGCCTGAGATCAGCGTCAAGCCGTTCGACCTGGTGCAGGGCGCCACGTCGAAGCCGATCCGGGCCATGACCTGGATGCCGGTGACGTTCTACCCGTTCGCCATCGGGCTGGGCTATCTGCTGCCCACGGACCTGCTCTTCTCGGCGTGGTTCTTCTACTTCTTCTGGAAGCTCGAGCTGGCCTTCAGCGCGCTGATGGCGTGGGACGTGAACCCGCACATGCCGTATGCCTCGCAGCAGTCGATGGGAGCCTGCTTGGCGTTGATGTGCTACCTGGTCTACACCTCGCGCGGCTACCTGCGCGAGGCGGGCCTGGCGCTGCGCGGCCGCGGGCCGGCCGTGGGCCACCGCGCGGAGTACCACGCGGCGCTGGCCGCGTTCCTCGCGGGCGCTGGCTACCAGATCTTCTTCAGTCGCGTGGCGGGCATGTCATGGCTGATGATCGGGCTCTTCTGGGGGCTCTACCTGGTGACCGTGACGGTGGTGACGCGGATGCGCGCCGAGCTGGGGCCGCCGGTGCACGACTTCCACCTGATGGGCCCCGAGATCATGATCACCACCACGCTCGGCACG
>JACPDV010000022.1 GCA_016183835.1 Armatimonadota bacterium | reverse complement strand
CACGGGACCTCCCCCTGCCCCCTCCTTGGCAAGGAGGGGGTGCCCCGGCCCGGGGCCGCAGCACGGAGAGGGGATCCGGACGGCGGCGTTCTGCGCGGTGCTCCTCCTCCTCCTCACCCCCTGCCTCGCCGCCGACGAAGACGCCAACTACAAAGTCGATGCCGGCGACATCCTGGAAGTCCTCGTCCCCCGCTACGCCGAGTTCAGCAAACCCTACCTGGTCACCCGCGCCGGCAGCCTGGTGGTCGACCTGATCGGCGCCGTGCCCGTCCGCGGCTTGACCCCCGGCGAGATCGCCAAGCTCCTCGAGACCAGGCTGGCCGAGTTCCTGCGGCACCCCGAGGGCATCAGCGTCCGCGTGGCGGCCAAGCGGATGACCGTCCGCGTGCTCGGGCAGGTGGTGGAGCCCGGGCTCAAGGAAGTGCCGCGCGAGGCCAATGCGCACGAGGTGATCAGCGCCGCCGGCGGGCCGAAGCTCGGCGCGCTCCTGACCCGCGTGACCGTCCGGCGCAAGCGCGGCGACTGGATCGAGGAGATCCCCGTCGACCTCAAAGCCTACCTCGAAGGCCGCGTCGCGCTCCCGCCGCTGCAGAGCGAGGACGAGGTCTTCGTGCCCAAGGTGGAGACCGACGCCGCGGTTGAGCGCCCGCTCACCATCGACGACATCCGCGATTCCGGCGCGCGCGGCAAGGTGCAGGTGCTCGGCTCGGTGCGGCGGCCCGGCGAGCAGACGCTGACCGAGGGCGCCACGCTGCTGACCGTGATCTCCGCCGCCGGCGGCTGGACCGACGACGCCGACCTCTCCCGCGTCCGACGCGTCCCCGGCGGCGAGGGGCAGGTCGAGGTGTTCGACCTGCAAGCCTATCTCGACGACGGCGGCACGCTCCCGCGGCTGGGGCCGGGCGACGTGGTCAGCCTGCCGCCGCGCCTGGCCGCGGTGCGCCAGGTGCGCGTGCTCGGCGCCGTGAAGCTCCCCGGCCCGATCCAGCTCCCGCGGGAGGCCGATCTCCAGACCGCGCTGACCCTGGCGGGCGGCGTCTTGCCCAACGGCGATACGCGCCACGTGCGCCTCGTCCGCCGCGAGGGCCGCGAGCTGGTGCGCCGCGAGATCGACCTGGAGGCCTACCTCCGCGGCGGCGACCCCGCGCTCCTCCCGCCCCTCCAGACCGACGACATCGTCTTCGTGCCCAAGGCCACCCTCGCCGCCGAGCAGCCCGCGGCCACCGTCTACCTGCTCGGCCAGGTGGCCAAGCCGGGGCCTTATCCGGGGTGAAGATCGTCCGCGCCGATCCCGCCGGCGGCGAGAAGGCCATCGTCTTCGACCTCGACGGCTATCAGCACGGGCGGGTGACCGAGCTGCCCGAGCTGCGCGACGGCGACCTGGTGACCATCGAGCCCAACCGCATCACCGTGGTGGGCGCGGTGACCAAGCCCGGCCCGGTCGACCTGCCGCTCGGCGCGAGCGTGGTGGACGCGGTGAGCGCCGCCGGCGGGCCGCTCGACAACGCCGACCTGTCGCGCGTCGTGATCACCCGGCCCGGCCCGGACGGGCCGGCGCGGGAGGTGGTGAACCTGGAGCAGTACCTCTACCAGCCACAGCAGGCGCCGCCGCTCCCGCCGGTGCGCGCCGGCGACGTGGTGGCGGTGGAGGCCGGCACCGTGGACACCAAGCTGGCCTACGTGCTGGGCGCGGTGCAGAAGCCCGGCGTGGTCACCATCCCGGCGCAGGAGGCGTCGCTGATGTACGCCCTGGCGCAGGCCGGCGGGCCGATCCCACAGGTCGGCGACGCCACGCAGGTGCGGATCCTCCATCCTGGCCCGCAGGGCGCCGAGAGCACGGTCTTCGACCTGCAGTCGCTGACCGCCGGCAACGCGCCGGCCGGGCCGATCCCGGTGATCCGGCCCGGCGACGTGGTCTGGGTCGGGCTGCTCGACCAGCCGGGGAAGGGCGTGCTGGTGCTCGGCGCGGTGACGCGGCAGGGACGCTACCCGATCACGTCGCCGGCGCAGACGGTGATGGACACCCTCGGCCTGGCCGGCGGGATCCTGGCCAACACGAAGGCCTCGAAGACCCGGCTGATCCGTGCCGACGGCGTGACGGTGCCGGTGGACCTGGCCGCGGCGGTGAACCAGGGCGGGCTGACGCCGGTGGTCAAGGACGGCGACGTGCTGGTGGTCGCCGCGGACCGCGGCGGCCGGAGCCTGTGGGACTCGCTGCTGTCGGTGTTCCCGTTCGTGAGTCTGCTGTTCCGGCCATGAGCATCCTCAAGTGGCTGACGGGCGGGCTGGCCGGCGGCGACGCCGCCACCAATGCGCGGCTCGATGCCGAGCTGGCCGAGCTGTACCACCACCTCGGCCCGTTGGTCCGCGCGGGGTCGCTGGGCAGCCTGGCGGTGACCAGCGCCGAGCCGCGCGAGGGCCGCACGCGCACCGCGATCCTGATCGCCGAGATCCTGGCGGATAGCCTGGACGAACGCATCCTGTTGGTGGACGCCGACGGCGTGCGGCCGGCGCTCGACCGGATCTACGGGCTGGACAACGCGGCCGGCCTGGCGCAGGTGCTGGCCGGGGAGGCCGAGCTGGGCGCCGCGGTGAAGTCGACCGTGAGGGAGAAGCTGGACGTGCTCACCAGCGGCGGGCCGCTGGACCTGACGCTGCTCTCGCGGGCGGCGCTGGACGAGCTCATGCGCGCGGTGCGGACCGACTACAAGGTGGCGGTGTTCGACACGGCGCCGCTCCTGGTGGGCCAGGAGGCGGGCGTAGTGTGCCACAGCGTGGCCGGCGTGGTGATGGTGATGCTGGCCGGAGTGACCCAGGGCGAGATGCTGGCGCGCGCCCACCGCATGATGCAGCGGACCCAGGCCAAGCTGATCGGGGTGGTGGTCACCGACCCCCGGGACGAGTTCACCCGTGAAAGCTGACGCGACCTTCGATCTCGGGCTCTACCTCACGGTCCTCCGCCGCCGGCTGTTCCTGATTCTGATCCCCGTGGTGGTGCTCACCGCCATCGTCGGCGCGGGGAGCTTCCTCCTGCCCAACATCTACCTGGTCCAGGCGCGGGTGGTGGTGCGCAACGAGCAGGACCCCATCAAGGGCCTGGCGGTGGACTCGCAGATCACCCAGCAGCTCGGCGGCGTGATCCAGAACCTCCAGCGCCCCGCCGCGCAGAAGGAGATCTTCGATCGGCTCGAGCGGGTGCGCCCGCGCGGTCAGAACATGGACGCCGCGCTCCGCGACTACCGCGACCACCTGCAGATCGAGGAGAAGCACACCGACCGCGACCTGATCGTCGACATCCTCTACACCGGCACGCCGGAGAAGTACTGCGTGGAGCTGGTCAACGCCTTCGCCGACCGGTTCCAGCAGGAGGGCACCAAGCTGGTGGCCAGCTCGCTCACCGTCTCGCTCGACTTCATCGAGGAGCAGTTGGGCGACTACCGCAAGCGGCTTGGGGCGCTCGACGACGCGCAGCGGAAGTTGGAGGAGAAGCTCAACCGCGACCTGGGCGACCTCGCCCCGCAGTCCAGCTCGGCCGGGCTCGAGAAGTACGTGGCCGATCAGCTCGTGGCGAGCGAGGCCGAGGCGGACAAACTCGACCTCGAGATCCAGGCCGGCGACGCCAAGGCGGGGTTCCTGCAGCGGCAGCTCGACGCTACGCCCCCCACCCTCTCGCTCCAGTCGGGCGACAACGCGGGCCGCGCCGAGGCCGAGCTGGAGCGCATGCTCGGCGACGCCCGCGCCAAACGCATGGCCTTGAAGACCCAGTACACCGACCAGCATCCCCAGGTGGAGGCGCTCAACGAGCAGATCAAGGAGCTCGAGAAGCGCCTCGAGGAGGTCCGCGGCGGGTCGCTCGGCAGCCGCAACGAGACGCCCAATCCGGACTACGAGAACCTGCAGAAGGAGCTCTTCGCGGTCAACGCCGAGCTGCAGTACAGCCGCACCCGGCGCGATCAGCTCAGGGCGCGGAACACCAAGCTCCGCGGCGTGGCGCGGCGGCTGCCGGCGGCCGACCAGGAGATGCGCCGCATCCACCAGGAGCGCGACGCGCTCCAGACCACCTACGAGAACCTGCTCCAGCGGCGGCAGAGCCTGCAGCTCAACCAGAGCTTCGAGCAGGGCGGCAACACGGGGCGGTTCGAAGTCGGCCGCGCCGGCGGCGTGCCGCTCCGGCCGATCCGGCCCAACCGCCGCAAGATCGCCATCCTCGGCTTCCTCGGCGGGCTGTTCATCGGCATCAGCTTCGCCCTTCTGGCCGAGTACCTCGACCACTCGGTGCGCAGCGAGGCCGACTTGCAGCGCTACGTGCCCGCACCGGTCCTGGCCGTGCTCCCGCGGGCGCCGGACTGATGCGCGGCCCCGGCCAGCAGCGCGCCCTCGCCCTCGCCGCCGGCTGCTTCACGCTCCTGGTGGGCTGCGCCTGCATCGCCCTCGCCCTCCTCGACGAGCCGCTCACCCTCGCCCTCGGCATCGTCGCCGGGCTGGCCGCCGCCATCGCCGTGCTCGCCGAGCCGTTCTACGGGCTCCTGCTCTGCCTCGCCTGCATCTACCTCCGCCCCGGCGACCGGTGGCCCGCGCTCGCCCCCGTCCAGCTCACCCTCGTCACCGCCGGCACCACGCTCTTCGTCTGGCTCGCGCAATACTGCATCGCCCGCCGCCCGGCGATGGTCCGCCACCCCGTGTTCCGCGACCTGCTCGGCCTTGCCGCGGCGGCGATCCTGTCACTCTTCCCGCTCACCATCCGGGGCTCGATCTCCACCTTCTTCACCAGCTACGCCAAGTGCCTCGTCGTCTGCGTGCTGATCGTCCACCTCGTGCGCACGCCGGGCCGGCTGCGCACCGTGGTGTGGCTCACCGTCGTCCTCACCGCGGTCAACGCGCTCCTGGCCGTCCAGCAGTGGCGGCAGGGGCTGACCGAGTTCGCCGGCCGCGCCGCCGGCGTGGGCGTGCTCGAGGACCCCAACGACCTGGCCCTCACGCTGGTCATCATGGTGCCCCTCGCCATCGCGCTGTGGGCGGGTGAGCGCGGGTTCTACCGCCGGCTGGCCCTGGTCGTCGCGCTGGCCGCGCTGGTCGCGGGGGTGGCGGTCTGCCAGTCGCGCGGCGGGTACCTGGGGCTGGCCGTGGTGCTCTTCCTGGAGGGCTACGAGCGGATCCCGCGCCGCAACGCGCGGCGCTGGTTCGCGGTGCTGGCGGTGGCCGTGGGGCTGGCCGGGCTGAACTTCCTGTTCGCCCGCCGTGGCGCGTCGATGGGCGAGCTGGGGCAGGAGGCCAGCGCCAGCAACCGGCGCGGGGCCTGGATCGCCGGGCTGCGCATGCTCCGCCACCGCCCGCTCACCGGCGTGGGGATGTACCAGTTCGAGGACCGCGTCGACGACTTCGCCCCGCGCTGGGTGGACCAGCGCCACATGGCGCCGCACAACAGCCTCGTACAGGTGGCCGCGGAGATGGGGCTGCCGGGGATCACGTTCTTCACGGCGCTGCTGCTGCACGCGTTCGGGTCGGCGCGCCGGGTCCGACGGCGGCTGGAACAGCAGGAGGCCACCCGCACCCAGCGCAGCCTCGGCCCGGCGCTCGGCAGGTCGCTGGCCGGGTGGTTCGTGTGCGGGTTCTTCCTCACGCAGGCGTACCAGTTCTGGCTCTACATCCTTGTCGGCCTGGTGGTGGCGGCGGAGACCATCCTGGCCGAGGCACCGGGCGCCGAGGCGGGCGCATGAGGCGACTCCCTCCGGCGTTGCTCTTGGCGGTCCTGGCTCTCCTCGTGTTCAGCCGCGGTGTGGCCGGGCAGCGCTACGGCGACGACCTGGGCTTCATCGCCGATCAGCCGGCGTGGGCGGTGTACGGGTACTTCGCCCACGCCAACCCCAACCACGGCTGGTACCGGCCCCTCGAGGCCACCGGGTACGCGCTCGTGCAGCTCGGGTTCGGCCTCGCCACGGTGCCGCTGCACCTCATGCTGCTCGCGCTGCACGTGGTGCTCGCGTGGCGAGTGTTCCGCTTCACCGACGCGCTGGCCGGCCGGGCTGCGGCGTGGTGGGCGGCGGCGTGGTTCACGGTGGTGCAAACCAACGCCATCGCCGTGGGGAGCTGCGACACCTTCTCGCAGGTGGCCGGCACGCTGTGCGGCTGGCTGGCGATGGAGGCGCTGTACCGCGCGCGGAGCGACGACCGCCGCGCGGCATGGGCCGGAGTGGCATGGTTTGCCGTGGCGCTCCTGTGCAAGGAGACGAGTGCGGGGTTCCTGCCGGCGGGGTTGCTCCTGCTCGCATGGCCGGCGCAGTGCCCCTCCGGCCGGCCCCCTCTCCCGCCGGGAGAGGGTTGGGGTGAGGGCGTTGAGGGCGAGTGCTGCAGTAGCGGAGATCCGCCCTCTGAACCGGACGGGCACCCACCGCCCCACGCCTGCGCCGACCCTCACCCCAGCCCTCTCCCGGGGGGAGAGGGGGCCGGAACCGGCCGCCGCGCCCGCACCGCTCTCGCCCTCCTTGCCGTCTTCGCGGCCTACTACCTCGTTCGCAGCCGCGTGATCCCCTACCGCCCCGGCTTCGGCGACGAGGGCTACGACTTCCACTTCGGCCTCAACTTGTTGCGGAACCCGCTTCTGCTCGGCGGCGCCGCCGCCTCGCCTTGCTCCACCGCAAGCCTGGCGCGGATGGCGCACGAGGGCGACAGGGCCGGGCTCGCGCCCGCCGCGAGCGGCGCGCTGGTCCTCCTCACCCTCGTTGCCGCCGGCTGCCGGCAGACGAGGCGGGCGCGTTTGGCAGCGGCGCTGCTGCTCCTCGCCCTGACCGCGCTGTCGCCGGTGCTGCTGCTCAACCACGTCAGCGAGCTGTACATCTACAACGCCCTGCCGGCTGCGGTGGTGGTGGTGGGCATGGGTCTGGCCGGCGCGACCGCCGGCCGGCGCTGGGCGGTCGCCGTGAGCCTGGCGCTGCTGCTCGCCCATGCGGCCGGCACGGTGTCGAAGCTGGGGCTGATGGTCGACAACGGCGCCCGCGCCACGGCGCTCCTGGCCGAGCTGGAGGGTCCTGCGCGGCAGGTCCCGCCGGGCGGCCGGCTGCTGTTGGTGGAGCTGGCGCAGGGCGAGCCGAAGTACTCGGTCTACCTGCTACCCGGCGCCGAGGTGCTGCGGCACGGGCTGATGCGGCTCCCGCAGATGGTCGGCCGGCACGACTTTGAGGCCCGGCTGACCGACGCGGGCGACCCGATCCTGCACCCGCCGCGCGCCGGCGACGTGGTGGTCCGGCTCGCGCACGGCCGCCCGATAACGGGCGCACCCGGGCCGTAGACCTCAGCAGACAGCGTGCTCGCCTCGCAGGGTCCGGGTCCGGACGCGCGCGAGCCCCGGCACGCTGAAGCGAGCTGGAGGGGCAGGGCGAAGTCAAAGTCGCGCCGGTCCCATGCTGTAGGCACCCCCTCCTTGCCAAGG
>JACPDV010000021.1:15118-17056 GCA_016183835.1 Armatimonadota bacterium | reverse complement strand
GCGGTCGCGGCCGAGCAGCGCCAGCGCCCGGACGCGCGGATCGCTCGCCTCCGCCGTGACCGGCCGGAAGCCGGCCGTGTCCCACGGCACGTCCGCCGCGAACTTCGCCACCGGCGTGAACTGACCGTAGAGGTCGTACTTGTCCACCTGGTTGTCGTGCCACCACATCATCGCCGTGCCGCAGCCGCCCGCCGCCAGGCCCGCCCAGAGCATGTCGTGCAGGGCCACGCCGTCGCGATCCTCAGCGGACAGCGGGCTCGGACCCCAGCGGTCGTTCACCAGTCCGCATTCGGCGAACAACGCCGGCTTGCCGAAGTCCCGAATCTTGGTGAGCCACAGCGGCACCATCTCGCCCATGTCCTTGCCGGTGTCCTTGGACGCCGCCAGGGTGGGATGCCAGTAGCCGTGCACCTGCGCGAAGTCGAGCTGCGGCAGCTTCCAGAGCCTATCGTCCAGCTCGAACGAGCCCAGCGAGTTGACCACCAGGTGGTTCCAGGGGTCGTGCTGGTGCAGGTAGTCGCCCATCGCCGCGGACCAGTCGATCATCTCCTGCGAGCGCTTGGCGTAGCCGAAGACGCAGTTGATCTCGTTCCAGAACTCCCAGGCCAGGAGGTGGGTCGCGTAGCCCCACCGCGCGATCACGTAGCGCAGCCGGTTCTGCCACATGCGCCGCGCCTCGGGGTTGGAGAAGAAGTCCATCTCGGTGGCACACGGCCCACCGTTCCGGCGGTCGTAAGGATGGACTGCACCCTGCCAGACGAACGAGCCCTCGCCCGAAAAGCCGCGCCAGGCCTCCAGGCAAAGCTTGATGTAGATGCCGTTCCGCTCGGCCGTCTCGAGATGCCGAAGCAACTGCTGCACATCCACACCCGGGCGTAGTTGCCGCCGGCATCGCCCAGGCGCTTCAACCAGGTGTCGTAGCTGAAGACCGGTCCGGTGGCCGTGTTCTCGCCCACCGCGAAGTAAGGCCGGCCACTGTCGAAGGCGAAGTAATGCGGATCCTGCCGGCTCACGCGCAGGAAACCGGGATCGGCGCCGGCGGCGGCGGCGAAAGCCACCTCCGGCGAGCGCTGCTCGCCGGTGCGGTCCTGCGCCGTGACGTACAGCGTGTGGCGGCCCGGCTCCGTGGCCGCGTAGCGCAGGCGCCAGCCCGGCTCGCCGTCCGGCTCGGCCCAGACGCCGCCGGCATCGCGCTCCAGCCGGTAGGGCCGGGTGTAGAACGCGGGCACGACCTGCTCGCGGCCGGCGGGCGTGGTGACGTGGGCGTCCACGCGGACCTGGTCGGCGTCGAACGGCGTGTCCCAGGTGCCCATCACATCGAGCGGCAGCTCGACCCGGCGGAAGCACTCGATCCGGCCGGGCGGGAGCGTCACCGGGCCGACGTGAAGCGGCGCGGCCGAGCGGTAGGATGGTTCCACGGGCAGGCCCTCCGGGTCGCGGGGCTTGAGGGTCAGGTCGAGGCGGCAGTGCTCGCCGGCCTTCATCGCGCCGTCGGTGGAGAGCCGGGCGTAGAGCTGATAGAGGACGCCTTGATACTCGCGGGTGTCCTGCACGGTGCAGAGGACCGGGCGACCGAACGCTAGGCTGGTGAGCGCGGCCCCGCGGCCGAGATAGGCGCGCCGCGCGCGGCCCGCCAGGAAGTGCCGCTCCTTGGGCGCCTGCTCGGGGAAGGCCGCCCCCCTGGCCGGCCAGAGGACGGCTTCCTGCCCGTGCCAGCCGTCGATGGGCAGGTCCATGAACAGGCACACCTCGCCAACCGGGGTGTCGGACTCGGGTACCAGGTCGTAGCTCAGCTTCACCGCGTCGCCGGCCGGCTCGAGGCGCTCCTCGAGGCGCCACACAACCTTGGTGGCGGGCTCGACGAGGCTGCCGCGGAAGACCAGCGCCCCGCCCTCCTCGGCCGGCGCCGCGCTGGACTGGAGGGCGCGCTGGCTGACC
>JACPDV010000021.1:6340-15049 GCA_016183835.1 Armatimonadota bacterium | reverse complement strand
GGGCGGCCGGTCCGGCGCGGAGAGCGACCAGCGGCCGTCGGGAAGCACCGCGAGCGTGGACGCGCCGACCGGGATGGCGCGGAAGGGCTGCTGGGCGGCGGCGGGGCAAAGGAGGACCAGTAGCCCGAGGAGAGTGGTGGCGCCTCCGGCTCCCCTCTCCCCCCGGGAGAGGGTTAGGGTGAGGGCTCTGCGACGGCGTCGCGCGCCACTCCAGTCGGCCCTCACCCCCGCCCTCTCCCGGGGGGAGAGGGGGCCGGAAGGGAGATGACGCACCGCTGCATCCATCAAGACCCTCACCTGCTCGGCATCGGGCCGGGCTCGACGATCAGCGTGCCGTACTGCTTCAGCCACGTGCGCTTGTTCTTCTCGCCGGTCCACCAGTCTTCGTGGTGGAAGTTGCCCCAGTTGCCTGCGCCCGCCTCCGGTGTGTCGAGGTCGCCCAGGGCGATGTTGAGCCCCATCCGCACCTCGCCCAGGTCCGGGCTCCAGAACACGCCGGGCTGCACTTCGAGACACGGGTCCGGCCGCACCAGCCACTCGATCACGTACACGCCGCCGCGCGGCTGCGGCAGGTCGTGGAAGCTGGTCCCGGCGCCGTTGTGCCGCATCGCCCGCGCGGCGGTGCGTTGCAGCCGCGCCGCGGCCACCATCGCGCCGCTGAGGATGAAGCGCTGGTAGTTGTCCCAGGCCAGCTTGCGCGAGCGCGGCTCGCCTTCGAGCAGCCCGCCGGGCCCGATCCCGCCGAGCCGCGATTTGGTCAGGTTGCAGACCATCTGCCAGCTCGCGCCGTCGCCGGCGGCATTCTCGTTGTCCGTTCGGCTCCAGGTGTTGCTTGCGTTGAGCAGCAGCTCCATCTCGTCGCCGAACCAGGGGAATCCGCGCGGGGTCAGGTCGTCGTGGTGTGGGTTCTCCTTGGGGCTCCAGCGGGGCGTGTCGATGCCGTAGAGGCAGTCGTCGGTGATGCGGAAGGCGAAGTAGAGGTTGGTGCCGTCGTGCTTGACCCAGCCGTCGAGCGCGAGGTCGCGGTCGTCGGTGGTGGGGCTGAACTGCGGGGTCCAGTCGCGGACGCCGGTGAAGTGGCTGGCGTCGGCCCATTCGCCGCCGGCGAGGCGGCCGTCGATGGTGGGGGTGGCGCCGCGGTAGGCGGTCAGCGCCCGCGGCCAGTCGCCGGCGTGAGCGAGAGCGGCGAGGAGGCAGAGCAGCCAGAGCGGGCGGCGCATGGAGACACTCCCGGGTCCATCCGGAGCGTAATCCGGCGGACCGCGGGAGTCAACGGCGGCCCCAACGCATGACGCCCGCGTTCGCCATCGCGGGCGTCATGGAGGGAGTACCAACGTTACGACGTCGCGTTCAGAGAGCGGTCGGTTTGGGTGCGGGCTTGGCCTTGGGCGCCGGCTTGACGGCCGCCTTGGTGTTCGGGCAGTCCTTGCACTTGGCCGGATCGCCCCCGTGGGGGCAATCGCCACACTTGGACGTGTCCACCTTGTTGGCCGCGCTGCCCATCGCTGGGCCGGTCATGCCCGCGCCGGCCTTGTCGGCCGACATGCGCATGCCAGCCATGCCCTGGCCACAGCCGCCGCCGCCGCTGCCGCAGCCGCCGTCGGAGCAGCCACCCATGAGCTTGCTTCCATCGGCGCTGCCACCGGTGATCACGCCCGGTGCGGTCGCGCTGGCGACACCAAGATTGCTTGCCGTGGCGCCGTTACCGAGCACCGCCACGCCCAACGAGACCCTGCACCGTCGCCGCCATCCTCTTCTGCTGCATTCTGGACCTCCTGTTGGTCCCACCGACCCGCCGTGCGCAAACCACCTACCGGTCAGGATAGTGCAACAATCGCCGCCGGGTAAGAGGTTCCCGGATTCCGGGCCAATCGTTACACTCCTGCCATGGACTCCGCCGCGGCCGTGTTGACCGCTCATGTCAAGGCCGTCGCGCGCGCCGTCGGGTTCGACCAGGTGGGCGTCGCCCCGGCCGCTGAACCCGCGCGGTTCGCGCAGTTCGAGGCTGCCCTCCTCGCCGGCCGCCACGCCGAGATGAGCTGGCTCGCCCGGCCCGACACGGTCGCCGCTCGCCGTGATCCGGCGCAGCTCCTGCCCGGCGCCCGCAGCCTGATCTGCGTGGCGGTGCACCACCGGCCCACCGCCCCGCCCGCCGCCGGGCCGCGACTCGCGGCCTATGCCCAGGTCCAGGACTACCACGACCTCCTCGCCCCGCGCCTCGAGGCCCTCGCCGCCGAGCTCCGCCGGCTCGGCGGCTACGCCCGCTGGTGCGTGGACGGCGGACCGGTGATGGAGGTGGCCCACGCCGCTCGCGCCGGGCTCGGCTGGATCGGCAAGCACACCCTCCTGCTCAACCGCGAGCAGGGCTCGTGGATGCACTTGGCCGTGGTGCTCACCAGCCTCGACCTGGAGAGCGACGAGCCTCAGCCCGACCGCTGCGGGAGCTGCACCCGCTGTCTCGAGGCTTGCCCCACTCAGGCATTCGCCGCACCCTATGTGCTGGATGCCGGCCGGTGTCTGTCGTACCTCACCATCGAGCACCGCGGTGCGACGCCGCCCAAGCTGCGTGAGCAGGCCGGGCCGTGGGCCTTCGGCTGCGACGTCTGCCAGGCGGTCTGCCCCTGGAGCCGCGGCGCCGGGCTGGGAAGCGACGCCGGGCTCGCGACCGGGCTGGCCGAGGAGCTGGCGGGGCTCGACGAGGCCGGCTTCCGGCAGCGCTACCGCGGCACGCCGCTGACCCGGCCGAAGCGTCGGGGGCTGCTGCGCAACCTGTGCGTGGCGCTGGGCAACCTGGGCGACCGCCGCGCCGAGCCGCTCCTGGTGCGGCTGCTGGACGACGCGGAGCCGCTGGTGCGCGCGCACGCGGCGTGGGCGCTCGGGCGGCTCGGAGGCGGCATCGGGCGCGCGGCGCTGTCGCGGGCACTGGGCACCGAGGAGGACGCGGCGGTCCGGCTGGAGATCGAGGCCGCACTCGGGCGAGAGGATGCCGCGGCCGCCGCGGGAACTGCTTAAGCCGGCGTGAGTCGGGCCGATCTTGCTTTGGATCGGTCCGGTTCGGACTGGAGGGCGCTGTGGATCTGAAGAAACGCCTGGAATCCGCCTGCATGCCATTGATGGAAGAGTGGCTCACGGACATCGAGACCATGGGGTCCGACACGTTGCGGGCGGTGCCCGAGGACGACCTGCGCATCTACGCCTTCATGCTGGTGCGCAAGGTGGTCGAGTACGTGTCGCGGGAGATGGGCGCCGACGTGAGCGTGGACGGCGGCCGCGAGGACTTCCGGCAGTTGTTCTACCACGGCGCCTGCCTGATGGTGGACGCCATCGACGATCAGCAGCCGTACACCAGCGGGCGGAGCGAGACGGTGCGGGTCTACGCCGGGCGCCTGGCCAGCATGTTGGGACTCAGCGACGAGGAGATCGCCGACATCGAGTACGCCGCGCGGATCCACAACCTGGGGCTGATCAACCAGAGCCAGCGGCTGCTCCGGGTGCCGCGGCGGCTGTCGCAGGCCGAGCTGAACCAAGCCCGCAACCACAGCCAGGTGGGTGCCGACATCATGCGGCCCATCGAGTTCCTGGCCGAGATGGTGCCGATGGTGCGCTACCACCACGCGCACTGGGACGGCGGAGGCTACCCGGCGGGGATCGAAGGCGAGCAGATCCCGCTCGGCGCGCGGATCATCGCCGTGGCGGACGCGTTCGAGGCGATGTGCGGCGAGCGCCCGCACCGCGCGGCCATGCCGCGCGACGAGGCGCACCTGGAGCTGCAGAAACAGTCGGGCAAGCAGTTCGACCCGGCGGTGGTGAAGGTCGCCTTCGCCCTGGTCTAGGGGAAGCCATGAGCCTCAGGGAAGACTTCGAAGCCGCGCGGCAGGCCCTCCTGGCGAACCGGCGGGCGGTGGCGGAATCGCTGCCCTCGCTGCCGCCCGCGCCGACCAACATCGACGAGACCGGGCTCCGCGCGTCGTTCCTGGTGGAGCTGGCGGCCAAGCTGCTGCTGCTCCGCGGCAACCTCACCGGGCGCGAGATCTGCGACGCCCTGGGGCTCCCCTACGCCGGCGTGGTGGAGGACGTGCTGGCCGAGCTGAAGGGCCAGATGCTGGCCAGCATCGGGCGCGGCGAATCGGTCAGCGAGCTCGACTGGGAGTTCCGCATCACCGACCGCGGCACCGCCTACGCGCGCGACCTGGTGAGCCGCAACGGCTACGCCGGCATCGCCCCCATCCCGCTCGACCGCTTCGTCACCTCCGCCTCCGAGCAGCTTCCCGAGTGGCAGAAGCTCAACGTGCAGCGCATGCGCGAGTCGTTCGAGGGGCTGGTGGTGTCCGAGGACATGCTGTTCAAGCTCGGGCCGGCCTTCAACTCCGGCAAGTCGCTGTTCCTCTACGGCCATGCGGGCAACGGCAAGACCCTGATGTCCGAGCGGATGGGCGAATCGCTCCGCGGCGGGATCCTCATCCCCCACGCCATCGAGGCCGGCGGGCAGGTGGTGCAGCTCTACGACGCCGTCCACCACGAGTCCATCGGCGACCCCGCCGACGCCACCCGCATGTCGCTCGATCGCCGCTGGGCCCTCATCCGCCGGCCGTTCATCATCGTCGGCGGCGAGCTGCTGATGCAGGACCTCGAGATGGCCTGGAACGTCCAGGGCAGCCATTACATCGCTCCGCTGCAGCTCAAGGCCAACGGCGGCGTGTTCATGATCGACGACTTCGGTCGCCAGCAGATGCCCGCCCGGCAGCTCCTCAACCGCTGGATAGTGCCGCTCGAGAAGAACTACGACTACCACTACCTGTCCGGCGGCGTGCAGATGCAGGTGCCCTTCAATCTGCTGATCATCTTCTCCACCAACCTGGCGCCCAAGGATCTGGTCGAGGAGGCCTTCCTGCGCCGCATCCGCTACAAGGTGGAAGTCGGCGACCCGACCGAAGAGCAGTTCCGGCAGATCTTCGTCAACTACTGCGGCGAGGTGGGGCTCGAATACCGGCGCGAGATGCTGGACTACCTGATCGACCAACACTACCGGCAGGCCAACCGCGGCTTCCGCGCCACCCACCCGCGCGACCTGCTCAGCGAGCTCATCGACATCGCCCGGTTCAACGAGCTGACCGTGGAGCTGACCCCCGAGCTGCTCGACGCCGCCGTGGCCACCTACTTCGTCGATGGCAGCCCTCACGACGGAGACGGGCGACCACAAGGGTCGCCCCTACGGCACACGGGATCACAGCCCCTTGCGCCCGGTCTCCCGCTCGATCCGCAGCGACTCGGCGATCTCCGCGCGCGCCTCGTCGATCACCGGCTGCACATCCTCCAGGCGATACGTCCGCTGCTCCCACGTGCGCCGCTCGACCGAGTCCAAGAACCGCTCGAACTCGTCGTAGTAGCTGCCGTAGATGTGGAAGCTGCTGGCAGTGTGGATGTATTGCCCGGGCCGGATCGCCCGCCCCAGCCGGCCGGAGAGCTCCTCGGCCACCTGCCGCTGCAGGTCGGTGAAGGCGTACATGTTCATGAACGAGGCCTTGAAGGCGTCGTTGGAGCGCATGTCGGCGTGGAGCACCAGCCGGTCGCCGTAGACCCTGAACCACAGCCGCTGGAGGCAGGCCGGGTCGATGCAGCCGGCATCGTCCCACGGCTTCCAGGTGGTGGCCTGCGCCCGGCGGCTGTGTGGCGCCTCGGCCAGAGCGTCCACCACGTAGGCGATCTGGTCCACCGGAGCGTCAAGTCCCGGCACGCTGTAGGCGCGGATCCGCTCGTGGTAGGTGTACTCCCATTTGCCCGCCGCCGGGTCGATCCAGTGGTCGTGGATCCCGTCCACCACCTCCTGCCGGTAGGCTTCGAGGTCTTTCAGCCCGCCGGGGATGGCGCGGTGGATGCGCGGCTCGGCGAACGGGTCCGTGACCGCGATCACCGCCATCGCGTCGCGCGACGGTGGGTCCCCGGCCTGGTCGTACTGCGTCGCGATGGCCGCGCCGCGCTCCCAGGTTTCCAGCACCGCGCGCTCCCACGCCGCGGGCAGGTTGTCGGCGGTCACCGCCACCACCGGCAGATCGCAGGCCACCTCGGCCGTCACGTCACTCATGCCGTCAGTCCCTCTCTCAGAGCCCCTCGGGCAGCTTGAAGATCAGCTTGTCCATCCCGCCCTGTTGGCCGTTCAGCCGCACGGCCAGCGACCAGTCGCCGCCCTGCTGCAAGACCTTGACGAGCAGCTTGTTGTCGCCGGCGAGCAGGTGCACGGGCACCTTGTCCTCGTCGCGGGTCAGGCTGCGATCCACGTCCTTGCTGAGCAGCTCCTTGCCGTTGAGCCACATCCGCACACCGTCGTCGCAGCCCAGCCACAGCTCGCAATCCCGCTCGGCGGGACTGACGATGGTCACGTAGGCATACGCAGCGCCGTTCTCCGGCTGGTTGGGGCAGAGGGCACGCAGGTCGAGCAGCCCGTCGTTGGCGTCACACGCCCGCCAGCCCACGCGGCCGCCGGCGCCCTGATACTCCGCCATGACGTCGATGGCCTCTTCCGGCGGGTAGGCCTTGGCGAAGCCGGCGTGGCCGTCGTTGGGGAACGGCCCGCAGACGGCCCAGCGCCGGATGTAGGGCGTCACGAACTTGTCGCGCGGGAACTCGAAGGTGACGTTGCGCAGCCCGCCGTCGGGCCGCGAGAGTCGCACCGAGAGGTCCCACCCGCCGCCGCCGTTGGTGATCTTGCAAAGCAGCGGATTGGCGCCGGCCTTGAGGTGGACCGGCACCCGGTCGTCGTCCACGGCGATCCCGCGCGGGACGTTCTTGTTGAGGATCACCTCGCCGTTGAGCCACACCTTGGCGCCGTCGTCGCTGCCCAGGCGGAGCTGGCAGTCGACGTCGGCCGGCGTGCGGATCTCGGTGTAGGCGTAGGCCACGACCTCGGTGTTCCGCCCCTCGTAGAGCGGCAGGAAGTTGAAGATCCCGGTCGGCGCCGTGGCGGCGATCTGCCAACGGGCTTCGCCGCCCTTGCCCGGGTAGGGGCCGGCCATGTCCTGATCGGTCTCGGGCGGATACTCCTTGTCGAAGCCGGTCCAGTTGGGGCTGTCGAACGGCCCGCAGACCAGCCAGGACGGCACGAAGCTGGACAGGTAATCGGTGGCGTCGAGACCGGGAATGCGGGCGATGGTTCGCGCGGCGACGTTGGCGATCTCGCCGTCCCACTTGAACAGCCAGGGCACCACCACGGTCTCGAGCCCCGGCCGGCCGGAGCCGGCGATGGCCTGCATGGCGGCGGCCTTGAGCGGCTCGCTGCCGAAGTCCACCGCCTGCCGCAGGGCCTCGAACACGTCGTCATCGCGGGCCTTGAGCTTCAGGCGGGTGGCGATGTCGGGCAGCACGAGGCCGTGGTCGGGGTCGCGCGCCTTGAGCAGGGCCAGGAGGGTCGCGGCGACGGTCTCGTCGGTGGCGTCGGGGAGCCCGTGGAGGGCGGCCGCCTGGAGCGCGCCGTCGGGTCCCTTGAGCGCGTCCAGGAGCGCCGTGCGGGCGGTCTTGTCGGTGTATGCGCCGAGCGCCTCCACCGCCGCCGCGCGCACCGGCCCGGCGGCACCGGCGAGCTTCACCAACGCCACCTCGGCCTCCGGCGAGCCGCGCTTGCCCAGCGCCTGCACGGCCGCGGTGCGGACCGCCTCGGTGCCGTCGCCGGCCAGCTCCGTCAGCCGCCGCACGCCGCCGGCCGTGCAGGCGCCGAGCGCCTTGGTGGCGGCCAGCCGCACGTCCGCCGGCTGGTCGGCGGCGGTCAGCTCGGCCAGCCGGGCGGCGGCCTTGT
Organism: Armatimonadota bacterium; assembly: GCA_016183835.1. Lineage (GTDB taxonomy): Bacteria > Armatimonadota > UBA10988 > UBA10988 > UBA10988 > JACPDV01. Next base: position 7,263 of record JACPDV010000021.1, on the reverse strand, counting down.
CTGTATCCAGCGCACCGATGGCCGCCACCGGCTCGCAGCGGATCACCTCCGGCCGCGCCTGCACCAGCGCGCTCAGGCCCGCCAGGTCGCCCTTCTTGATCAGGTCCTGGATCTCGGGGTCCGAGCGCCAGTCGAGCTTGGCCAGCCACTTGATCGCGCCGAGGAGCTGCCGCTGGAAAACGGGGTTGGCCCAGACCTCGGGGCGATGCCCCAGGGCATGGTAGAACGAGCGGCCCTGGCCCCAGTCGCGGCACCAGGCGATGCCGAAGTCCAGGTCCTTGCGGTGCACGCCGTTGGCCTGGGTGTCGATGGAGGCGTTGTCGAGGCTGAGGACCACGTGGACCTTGAAGCGGTCCCAGTTGCGCTGCTGGTAGATCTCGTCGTCGATCTCGAAAGACGTGCCGAGCCCCTCGGCGGCGGGGCTGTCCGGGTCCTCGACCTTGATCCTGACCTTCTGCGTCCACGGGTGGCCGTCGAAGTAGCCGCCGACCAGCTCGCCGTAGGCCGGCCAGTTGTAGTTGCAGTCGCTGGCCGAGTGGACGCCGAGGAACCCGCCGCCGGCCTTGACCCAGTCGAGGAAGGCCTGGCGCTGGGTGTCGTCGATGGGCAGGTTGCCGGAGGTGAAGAAGACCACCACCTGATACTGGGCCAGATTCGCGGCGTTGAGGTCGGCGCAGTCCTCACTGACGGTGGCGGTAAACAGCCCGGTCTGCCCGCCGAGCTCCGGCAAGACGCGCTCCATGTCCTTCACGGAGGCGTGCACGAACCCGGCCGAGTGGCCGAACACCAGCACTTTGAGCGGCAACGGCGGCGCCGCGGTGGCGGCGGTGGTACACGCCAGCAACAGCGCCAGTTTGCACATCCTCAGCATGGTCGACTCCTTGCCCCTCCCCCTGCCCCCGCCTTGCCAGCGAGGGGGCAGG
>JACPDV010000021.1:0-6281 GCA_016183835.1 Armatimonadota bacterium | reverse complement strand
ACCCGTTCGAGACGATCCACGGACTGGACCTCACCCCGGCTCCTCGCCGCTCTGCCACCCCCTCCTTGCCAAGGAGGGGGCAGGGGGAGGTCCCGTCTACCCGTTCGAGACGATCCACGGACTGGACCTCACCCCGGCCCTCTCCTTGGCAAGGAGAGGGAGTCGGATTGCCCTGTGTCCGCACTCACTCCTCCGGCAACACCCGCACCTTCAGGTTCCGGAACCACACCTCATCGCCATGATCCTGCAGCACGAGGTGCCCCTTCCGCTCCCGGCCAAAGCGGGGCATGTCGCGGAACTTGCTCCGCGACACCCGCTCGGTCCAGTCGTCGCTCCCGATCCGGTAGGCGCAGACCCTCACCCCGTTCAGCCAGTGCGCGACGTTGCCGCTTCGCACGATCAGGTGGAGGCTGTTCCATTCGCCGGCCGGGTGCAGCACCTTGTTCTCCGGCGCATACAGCTCGTACATCGCGCCGGCCGAATGCGGTGAGTCGAGCGCGCTGCCGGCCCCGAAATCGTCCAGGACCTGCACCTCCGGCCCGCTCTCCCAGCTCGGGTCCACCTCCTCGGTGGACCAGAAGATGACCCCGCTGTTGGCGCCCGGCGAGCAGTTCCAGTCCACCTTCAGCTCGAAGCTGCCGTACTCCTCCCGGCTCGCCAGATCGCCGCCGTGCTGCACGTGAAGACAGCCGTCCTCCACCGTCCAGCCGGCGGGCACCCCCGTCTGCCGGAACCCGCGCCAGGCGTCCGCCGACTTCCCGTCGAAGAGCAGCTTCCAGCCCTCGGCCGCCTCCGCGGGCGACAGCGCGTTGGCCAGCACGCCCGCCGGCGCGTCGAGCACGCGGCCGGCTGCCGCGCCCAGCACGTTGGCCGTGACCCAGCACTCGCGCGCCCACAGCGCCGCGCCGCCCTCGCCGCGGACCAGCGGCGAGAGCCGCAGGTGCACCACCCGGCCCGCCGTCAGCTCGGGCAGCGCCAAGAACACCTTCCGCCGGTCGGCCGAGACGCTCGCCGCGCGCACCGCCAGCCGCCGCTCGTCCCGCCGCCGGGGCTCCGCCGCCGGGTCGTAGACGTAGCTTGCGGCCCGGTAGAGGAACGGATCCCAGCCCACGCCGTCGCCCAGCGGCGCGGTGAACTCCAGCTCCAGCCCGTTGCTCAGCACACGCACGGCGAGCAGCTCGAAGACCGGCTTGCCGTTCGGCTTGAGCCGCTGCAGCCCGTAGGCGAGCTTGCCCAGCTCGCCCCAGTCGGGCCTGCCCCCGTCCTCGCCCACGAACAGCGTGCCGTCCGGCGCGGAGAGCAGCGCGCTGACGCCCGCCTGCAGGCCCTGGGTGAAGTGGAAGACCGCGCCGTTCCACCCGTCCCCCACCTTCTCGGCAAAGACCCGGCGGATCCCGCCGCCGACCACGTCGCCGACGAACACCTGCCCCTTGAACGGCCCGGCCGGCGCCGCCGCCGCGGCCGTGGGCCGCTCCGCCGCGTCGCGCGGGAGCCAGGCCACAGGGAAGAGCCGCCCGCGGGCACTCCGGTACTCCAGAAGACCGGCCAGCTCACCCCGGCCCACGACCCAGATCGGCTGCGGCGCCTGAGCCAACGGCCGCTCGTCGTGCGCCACGTGCGCCTGCGCCGGATCGCCCAGCGGACCCGCCACGGCCCACGAGCCGCCGGCCGGGTCGCTGGGCTGCACCAGCAATACCCCGCCGGCGAGCTGCAGCGCGGCGACCTTGGGCTCGATCCCGCCCGGTTGCAGCGTCGCCAGGTCGCACCCCGGGTGCACCCCCGCCACCGGCGCGCCATCGCCCGGCTGCCGCACCGGCCGCGCCACGGCGCGCTTGACGCCCGGCGCGGTGAGCGGATTGTCCAGCGCTGGCGCGGTCAGGCAGTCGGCGGTGACCACCTCGAACCAGGTGCTTCCGGGGCGCTTCCACTCGAGCTTGACCATCGCCCCGCCGCCGAGCTCAAAGTGGATCACCTCGAGCGGGTACTCGCCCTGGTAGAGCAGCAGCTCGGCGTCCTTGCCGGTGGGCGCGTGGAGGCCGTCGTTGTCGATCACCAGCCGGCCGCCGAGGAAGCAGAGCGAGCCGTCGTCGCTGGTGAGGCGCAGCGTGTAGCTGCCGTCGGCGGGGATCCGCAGCCGGCCGGTGGCGACGGTGACGAAGTTGTCGTCCAGCCCGCCGAAGTCGCCGCGAGTGTCCAGCAGGTCGAGCACCGGCAGGTGCTTGTGGAGGTTGGGCAGCTCGCCCGGCGCGATCAGCGGCACGGCACGGGGGGACGCCACCGAGTAGAGACGAACGTCCAAGCCGGGCTGGTCGGCGGCGCGCACAGCGGGCGCGAGCAGGGCGAGGACGAGGGCAAGGCGCGGCACGGCGGCACCTCCGAACGGGCTGGGGCGAGCCTACCATCCGGCCGCGGGCGAGTCAAACGGGTGGCGCGGCGCATTGCGCCCTGCCCGAGACCGCCAGCTGACCCCGGCGCAGAAGGGTGGAGAGCTTGGGCTGCGTTTCGCCGTGCGCTCGCCGCGACCGTTGCCGCTCCTCCGGGTCGGGCGTACGGCTCGGCGAAGTCCAGCCCTGTCACCACGTCCGAATGGCGATGGTTGGAGGTGAGCTGACGAGCCCCTCGCGCCAGGGCCATGGCGGCGATCAAGCAGTCGGTCGTACCCAGGCAAGTAGACAGCGCGGGCAGCGTGAGACGCGCCTCGCGGCTTTCGGGTATCTCAGTGGTCAGTGTGACGATCCTCATCGCGTCGGCCTCGCTCCGCCTGGCACGCCCAGGATGCCCGCCTGCGCGCCCTCAGCCGCCGTCGTCCCCGAGATGCTCGACCAACTCCTCGTCGAGTTCGATCGAGTGGGGCGCGCCTCCAGGCAGGCGGACGCTCCCGACCAGCCGCTGGATCTCCGGCGGCGGCGGCGGGGTCAGGCGCGAGACCACCACCACGATCACGAAGTTGAGGACCATGCCGACCGCGCCGATACCCTCGGCGGAGATGCCCAACAGCCAGGGCTGGTAGCCCAGGAACTTGACCGAAACGATGTAGCTCATGGTGAACAACAGGCCGAGATGCCGAGGTGGAGCAGAGGGAAGAAGCTGGCCGCGGCCAGACCGAAGGCGAAGGCCACGACCTGCGCCACGAAGCCCGGTGGTTTCACCCCGCAGTAGCCGGCGACCCCCAGAGCCACGAGGATCATCAACCGGCCGACCCACAGACGGCGCTCCTCGCTCGCCTTGGGGTTGATCAGCCGGTAGTAGATGTCGTGGGCCGTCGACGAGGAGATCACCAGGAGCAGACCCGCCGCCGTCGACAGCGCTGCGGCCAGCCCGCCAGCGGCGACCAGCGCGGTGACCCATGGCGCTAGGCCCGCCACCTCGGGGGTGGAGAGCACGATGATGTCGTTGTCGATCGTGATCTCGTTGGCGTCCTTGTCGGACAGCAGGCTGAGCCTCCCGTCGTCGTTCTTGTCCTCGAAGGACAGCAGCCCGGTGGTCTCCCACTTCTGCACCCATTCGTGACTGCGGACCTCCAGCGCGGTCTTGCCGTTGAGTGTCGTCAGCAGGTTGTACCGGGCGAAGACCGCCAGCGCCGGAGCCGTGGTGTAGAGCAGCGCGATGAAGAGCAGCGCCCAGCCCGCCGAATACCGCGCGGCGCGCACGCTCGGGACAGTGTAGAACCGGACGATGACATGCGGCAGCCCGGCGGTTCCGACCATGAGGGAGAGGGTGATGCAGAGCACATCCAACCGGGTCTTGTTCATGAAGGGCCGGGTGTACTCATTGAAGCCCAACTCGACCTGCAGCCGGTTGAGGTCCGTCAGGATGTCAGAGAAGGCGAGGGCCAGTTGGGGCACCGGGTTGCCCGTCAATCGCCAGGCGAGGGCAAACGCCGGGACCAGGAAGGCGGTGATCAGCACCACGTACTGGGCGACCTGGGTCCAGGTGATTCCCTTCATCCCGCCGAGCACGGCGAAGAAGCCGACGATTAGCATCCCGACGACGACGCCGGATGCGATGTCGACCCCGAGGAACCGGCTGAACACGATCCCCACGCCGCGCATCTGCCCGGCGACATACGTCAGCGAGATGAAGATCGCCGCCAGCGCCGCCATCACCCGAGCGGTGGACGAGTAGTAACGGTCGCCGACGAAGTCGGGCACTGTGTACTTCCCGAACTTCCGGAGGTAGGGCGCCAGGAGGAGGGCCAGCAGGACGTACCCGCCGGTCCAGCCCATGAGGTAGATGGCCCCGTCGTAGCCGAGGAACGAGATCATCCCGGCCATCGAGATGAACGACGCAGCGGACATCCAGTCGGCGGCGGTGGCGGCGCCGTTGGCGATCGACGGGATGCCCTGGCCGGCGATGAAGAAGCCCCGTGTCTCCCTCACCCGGGCCGACCAGCCGATGGCCAGGTAGACGAAGAAGGTGACCGTGACGAAGAGGTAAGTCCAGGTCTCGACGGTCGGGGTGAGCTGCTGGATGTACTGTGACATGCTACCCCCTATTCCCCGATGCCGAAATCGCGGTCGAGCCGGTCCATCCGCCAGGCGTAGTAGAAGATGATCGCCACGAAGCAGAAGATCGAGCCTTGCTGGGCGATCCAGAAGCCAAGTGGCGCCGACCCCAGGTGGAACCTGTTGAGCGGCTCGGCTAGTAAGATCCCCGCCCCCAGGGAGATCCCTGCCCAAAGGACCAGCAGCCCCCGGATCAGCGTCTCGTTGGCCCGCCAGTAGTCGGCCGGCCTCGTCGGCTCCGCCATCGTCCACCCTCCTCGTCGGACTGCCCCGGTCGGGCATTAACAGACCAGTAGGTCGCATTCTGGCGGCGTTGTCAACAGTGTTTGGCGCGGGGATGTCCCACTGGTAGTGGAGACACTGTCCGGCAGCCCGCTTCGCGGTTCCCGTCGCAGCCGCCGCTGCCAAGCTGTCCATCGGGCCGCCGCCCACCTCAAGGAGAACGCCCTCCCGCGTGGAACGCCTGTCACTATGGACGCCCTGCCTGCTCCGGGCCGGAGACAGCCATGATCGAGATCCGCCAGGCCGGGAGCGACAAGGTCCTTCTCACCGTGCCGGCGGACACGCTCGTCGGCGCGGATCTGCACGGCCAACGCCTGCGCGGCGCCGACTTCTCCGGGTTGTCGGCGGAAGGGGCCAACCTGTGGGGCGCCGACCTGTGGCGGAGCGACTGCCACGGCGCCGACTTCCGCGACGCGAACCTGGGCCGCACGGCGCTGCGGGAGGTGAACCTGCGCGGCGCCGACCTGCGCGGCGCCAACCTCAGCAGCGCCGACCTGCGCTGGGCGCACCTGGAGGGCGCCGACCTGAGCGGGGCGAACCTCCGCGGCTCCGACCTCCGCGGCACCAGCCTCCGCGGCGCCAATCTCCGCGGCGCCGACCTGCGCGGCGCCGAGTTCCGCGACGCGGACTTCGGCGACGGCGGCCGGACCTCGGCTTTCGACACCCGCAGCACGCACTGGCCGCGCGGCCGGCGGCCTGCCACGGTCCACCGCGGGCCGGACATCGACCTCGGCCTATCCACCGCGCCGCCGCCCGAGGGCGAGCGCGGGGTGTCGTTCCCGGAGCCGAAGGAGCCCGAATGCCGCGGGCGGCTGCGCATCTTCCTCGGCGCAGCGCCCGGCGTCGGCAAGACCTATGCCATGCTCGCCGAAGCCCGCGATCTTCGCGAGCACGGCGTGGACGTGGTGGGGGCCGTGATCCAGACCCACGGCCGCGCCGAGACCGAGGCGCTCCTCGAAGGGCTCGAGGTACTCCCGCGGCAGCGCCTCGACTACCACGGCACCACGCTCCAGGAGATGGACCTCGACGCACTCCTCGCCCGCCGGCCGCAGCTCGCCCTGGTGGACGAGCTGGCTCACCACAACGCCCCCGGCAGCCGCCACGAGAAACGCTGGCTGGACGTGGAGGAGCTGCTCGCCGCCGGGATCAGCGTGTGGACCACCGTCAACGTGCAACACCTCGAGAGCCTCAACGATGCGGTTGCGCAGATCACCGGCGTGCGCGTCCGGGAGACCGTCCCCGACCGCCTCTTCGAGCGCGCGGACGAGATCGAGGTGATCGACCTCGCCCCTGCCGACCTCCTCCGCCGGCTCGACGAGGGCAAGGTCTACGTGCCCGACACCGCGCAGATCGCCGTCCGCAAGTTCTTCCGCCCGGGCAACCTGGCTGCGCTCAGGGAGCTGGCCCTCCGCCACGCCGCCCAGCGCGTCGGCGACCAGGTGCGCAACTACATGCAGGCGCACGCCATCGAGGGCCCGTGGCCCACCCACGAGC
>JACPDV010000269.1 GCA_016183835.1 Armatimonadota bacterium | reverse complement strand
CCGGCGTGCCGTTCCTGCAGGCGCTCGAGTGCGCGGCCGGCGAGCTGGCCGAGCCGGAGCGCTCCCGCGCGCTGCGGGTCCGGGCCGGGTACCGCGAGCGCTGTACCGCTGCCAGCGAGCCGAGCTTTACGGCGATGATGCACGAGGCCGGGCTCCTTTCGCCGCTGGTCCTCCAGCTCTTTGCCGTGGGTGAGGAGACTGGGAGGCTGGACGTGCTCATGGACCGCGCGGCGGAGGCGCTGGAGCACGAGGTGCTCGGCGAACTGAACGCGGTGCTGGCGATGGGATGACCTTGGCAGGACCGCCCGTCGGCGCGGCGAAGCCCCCCGCCGCACGTGGTCTACCCTGTCAGAGAGGTGCTCCCATGGGACGTATCAACCAGGCTTTCACCTGCTGGCCGCTGGGCGGCATGCCGATCGACGAGCTCTTCCCCGCGATGGCCGACATCGGCTTCAAGGCCGTCGATCTGGCCACCCCCGAGATGGTCGCCGCCGCGCCGAAGTACGGCCTGGCCGTGTCCAGCATGGGCGGCCACCAGTCGCTCAGCGACGGCCTCAACAAGCGCGCGAACCACGACCGCATCGCGGCCGAGCTGCGCGAGAACATCGCCTACGCGGCGGACCACGGCGTTCGCTCGCTGATCTGCTTCTCCGGCAACCGCAGCGGCCTTGACGATCTGTCCGGCCTGCGCAACTGCGCCGAGGGCCTGAAGCGGGTGGCCGAGCTGGCCGAGCAGAAGGGCGTCAACCTGGCGGTGGAGCTGCTCAACAGCAAGGTGGACCACACCGACTACCAGTGCGATCACACCCTCTGGGGCGTGACCCTCTGCGACCTGGTCGGCTCGCCGCGGGTGGGCCTGCTGTACGACATCTACCACATGCAGATCCAGGAAGGCGACGTGATCCGCAACATCCGGGACTACGGCGCCCGGTACTTCCTGCATTACCATACGGGCGGCAATCCGGGTCGCAACGACCTGGACGACACGCAGGAGCTGTGGTACCCGCCGATCATGCGCGCGATTGCCGACGGTGGGTACACGGGCTACGTGGCGCACGAGTTCATTCCCAAAGGCGCGGACAAGGTGGCGGCGCTGCGCGCGGCGTTCGAGCTGTGTGACGTGTGAGGCGGAAGGGGTGTAGGGTGTAGGGCGTAGGGTGGGGCGGACCGGCCGGTCCCTACACCCTACACCCCTTCGCCTCACAATGGCCGCGGAGCCCCGCGGATGTTCCTCACCGACGAGCAGGTCTGGCTGTTCCACCACAACGGCTTCGTCAAGGTCGCCGGCGCGCTCGACTCCGCCACCGAGGCGGAGGTTCCCGGCGACGGCCCGCCGCCCGTGAGGCGGCTGTCCAAGGTCGTCCACCGCGATCCGCTCTACCTCGAAGTCGCCTCCAGCCCCGCCATCACCGACCCGCTGTCGTCCATCCTCGGCCCCGACATCGAGCTCTGCACCAACCGGCACAACCACTTGATGGTCCGCCCGCCCGGCTCGGCGGAGGTGTACTGGCATCGCGACGCCGTCGTCTGGTCGCGGCCCATCGTCACCGTGCTCGCCTACCTGGACGAGTCCACGCTGGAGAACGGCTGCCTGGAGGTGGTGCCCGGCTCGCACGCCTGCCCGTGGCCGATCGCGCAGCGGGTCGAGACCGAGGCGGACCAGGCGCGAGTGGCCGCGCTGCTGAGCCAGGCCGTGGCCGCGCCAATGCCCGCTGGCGGGCTGCTGGTCACTCACGGTTGCCTGCTCCACGGCTCGGGTCCGAACCGCAGCGCAGGACCGCGGCGGAGCCTCACCCTGGCCTACCACGCCTGCGACGAGATCGGCGACGCCGAGCCCACCGAGAAGGTGCTGGTGCGCGGGCAGCGGGTGCTGCGGCACAACTGACCACGCGGCCCACGATCAGAACGGACCCGGTAGGGGCGACCGGCAGGTCGCCCGGGCCGGAGGCGGTTGCTGTGCCGGCCGGAAGGGCGACCTGCCGGTCGCCCCTACCAGGGCGCCTCACGCCGGCGCGAGAGAGTCGTCAGCCGAACTGCTTCAAGCACTCGGCGAGCTGCTCGCGGATGGGGATGTGCTGCGGGCACTCCTCCTCGCACTTGCCGCACTCCACACACGCATCGGCCTTATTGCCCGGCACGTGGCGCGAGCCGATGCTGTTGTAGAGATGCCGGGCGTGGTCGTGCAGGCCCCACACGCGGTCGTGGTTCATGGCCGAGAAGATGCGCGGGATGGCCACCTCGTTGGGGCAGTGCGGCACGCAGTAGTTGCAGCCGGTGCAGTAGAGGTCGGCCAGGCGGCGGTTTTCGTCCGTGGCGGCATTGACGGCGTCCAGCTCGTCGGCGGTGAGCGGCCCGACGTTGCCGGCGGTGACCGTGTTCCCCTCGACCTGCGCCATCGCGTTCATGCCCGACAGGGCGCAGCAGACGTTCGGGTTGGCCATCACGAACCTGAGCGCCAGCTCGGCGCTGCTGTGCACCGCGACGCCGGCCTTCGCCGCCAGGTCCGGCGGCAACCCGGCCAGCCGCCCGCCGCCCACGGGGCCCATCACCACGGTGCCCAGCCCGCGCGCCCGGGCGTCCGCCAGGGCCGGCTCGTTGGCCCGGTCGAGCAGGTTGTACTGGCACAGCACCGACTCGAAGACGCCCAGATCGATCAGCTTGGCCATCACCTCGGGCTTGTCGTGGAACGAGAAAGAGATGTGCCGGATCAGCCCCTCCTCTTTGGCTCGCAGCGCCGCCGCGAGCATCTCATCGCGCTTCTCGTGGTCGAGGAACCACTGCCCGATGCCGTGGAAGTGGTAGCAGTCGATGTAGTCCAGGTCGAGCTTGCCGAGCTGCTCTTCTAGGCAGCCGCGGTAGCCGTTCTCGTTGCCGACGGGGAACTTGGTGGAGACATACACCCGGTCGCGCCAGCCCTTGACGGCTCGGCCGACAACGACCTCGCTCTGCCCGTCGCAGTAGAAGTAGGCCGAGTCGACATAGTTGACGCCGCGCTCGAAGGCCGAGTGGAGCAGCGGGACGGCCACGTCCTCATCGATCACGCGACGGTCGTTCAGCTCGGTCATGGGCAGCCGCATGGCCCCGAAGCCGAGCCGCGAGATGGTCATGCCCGTGTTGCCGAAAGGGACACACTGCATGGCGTTCGTCTCCCGTCCGACAGTGTACAACCCTTCTGCCAGCGGCGAGGAGACGAGTGCGCGGCGGCGAAGGCGCCCGGGACGAAAGGAACCGAGACGATGGGCCGGATCAACCAGGCGTTCTGTTGTGGGCCGTTCGCGCGCGGCGGGCAGCTCCCGATGAGTGAGCTGTTCGCCCTGGCGGCGGACATCGGCTACCGGGGCGTGGATCTGTCCGGGCCGTACCCGATCGCCGAGGTGGTGGTCGAGGCGCCGAAGCACGGCCTCACGGTGGCGACGATGGGCGGGCACAAGTCGTTGGCTGATGGTCTGAACAACCCCGCCAACCACGACCGGATCGAGGCGGAGCTGCGGGAGAACATCGCCTTCGCGGCGGAGCACGGGGTGCGCAACCTGATCTGCTTCTCCGGCAACCGCAACGGGCTGGACGACTACACCGGTCTGCGCAACTGTGCGGCGGGCCTGCGGCGCGTGGTGGATCTGGCCGAGGCGAGGGGCGTGAACCTGGTGGTGGAGCTGCTGAACAGCAAGGTGAACCACAAGGACTACCAGTGCGATCGGACGCTGTGGGGGGTGGTCCTGTGCGAGCTGGTGAACTCACCGCGGGTGGGCTTGCTGTACGACATCTACCACATGCAGATCATGGAGGGCGACCTGATCCGGAACATCCGCGACCACGGCCGGCATTTCCTGCACTACCACACGGCGGGGAACCCGGGGCGCAACGACCTCGATGAGCAGCAGGAGATCTGGTATCCGGCGGTGATGCGGGCCATCGCGGACACGGGGTACGAAGGGTTCGTGGGCCACGAGTTCAGCCCGAAGGGCGAGGACAAGCTGGCGGCGCTACGGCACGCGTTCGAGGTGTGCGAGGTGTAGCGCCCGGCGGGAGGCAAGGTTGATCACCTCTGTCGACATCAAGCATCTTCGAGGCATCAACGACGGTCGGCTCGAAGGACTGACGCCGTTGACCGTTCTCGTCGGGCCGAACGGCAGCGGCAAGAGCACGGTGCTGGAGGCGCTCTACCTAGGCGCCCACTCCAATCCCGTAGCCGCCGTCGAGACCGTGATCGTGCTGAGAGGTGGGGTCCCAGACGGCACACGTTGGCTAGTTGCGGGCTGTTCGAAGGCCGCCGAGGTCTGTGTCGCTGTCACGACCACCGCAGGTGCCGGCACACCCCGGCGCTACAGGTACTACGACGCCGGCGGCGCGGGAGGCGGCCTCCGGTGTGTGCTCGGCGCTGAGGAGCCGATGGAGCGCGGTGTCTTCATCACTTGCGACGACGGTGGCCGCTGGAGTGCTGACCGACCCGTTGAGGATCACGTGCCCGGGATCAGTGAGGTTTCGCTTGTCGACCTAGGCGACAAGAAGCAGGCGACCTACCTGCCGGACGTGTTCTCAAGCCGACACCCTCTCACCGGTAGGGATCCGGCCGAGTTCCTTCGGTCGGTGCTTCCCGAGCTCAAGACGGTGGAGATCCTGACTCACTCTGGGAGACCGGTCCTCCACCTGACTCAGACCGGTCACGTGCCCGCCCCGCTGTCCGGCGATGGCATCCACGCGCTTACCCGCATCGTATATGAGGTTGCAGCTCCCGCCGGATCCGTGGTCCTGCTAGAGGAGCCCGAAGTCCACCAGCACCCCGCCGCCTTCAGGGCCAGTGCGCGCGCGATCGTGGCCGCCGTCCGCGAAGGCGTGCAAGTCGTGCTCACCACGCACAGTCTGGAGCTTGTTGAGGCTCTGCTTGCCGAAGCTCGCGACGTGCTCGGAGACATCTCTGTCTACGGGCTTGTGCTACGGGACAGCAGACTCATCAGTGCGCGCTTCCCGGGCGAAGAGGCCAGGTTCGCGCTGGTCCAGATTGGCGAGGACCTGCGATGAACCAAGCGGTCATAGTGTGCGAAGGTTACCATGACCGCGCTTTCTGGAAGGGCTTACTGGAGTGCCTCCGGTGCGTCTCGTTCGAGCCGGGAGCCGCGCAGACGGATCCCTGGGGAGAGCCAGTGACCCGCGGTCAGTACGGGTTCACGACCTCCTCGGGAGGCTTCGTTCGCGTCGTGCCTGCCCAGGGAGGCTTGCGGGAGATCACGAAGAGTGCCAGAACGTTCGTCACCCGGCACACGGTGAGGCCCGTCCGCCACCTCGTCCTCTGCCGCGACGCCGACGTCGACGACGATCAGCCGATCATCTACCCCACCGCCGCGTCCATCGCCGACGCCCTCCGCGCCGAGGTGTCTGACCTACCGTCCGGCACTCCCGGCGCGATGCAGCTCGCCGACGGCACGCCCGTCTCGACCGTCATGTGGCACACCGACGACCGTTCGGCCCCCGGCCTCCCGGCCCAGCAGACCCTCGAACGCCTCGCCTGCGCCGCCCTCCTCGCTGCCTACCCAGACCGTGGCCTCGCCATCGCCAACTGGCTCACCGCCCGCCCCGCTCCGCCCCCCGACAGTCCCAAGGCCTTCGCCTGGTCCCACATGGCCGGCTGGTACGCCGAGTACGGCTGCGAGGCCTTCTATTCCCAGCTCTGGGAAGACCCGCTCGTCCTCCCCCACCTCCGCTCCCGCCTCGAATCCTGCGGCGCCTGGCGCATTGCTGCGCTCCTTGCGCAACAATAGCCGCGGGAGCCTCGCATGGACGTCGCCGTCATCGGCACCGGTTATGTCGGATTGGTTACCGCCGCCTGCCTCGCCGAGGTCGGCCACCGGGTGATCGGCATCGATGGCGATGCCGACAAGGTCGCCCGCCTCTCGCAAGGCGATCCCGTCATTTACGAACCCGGCGTCGAGGAGCTGCTCCAGCGCAACCTGGCCAACGGACGGCTGCGCTTCAGCGTCAGCATCGCCGAGGGCGTGGCCTCGTCCACCATCCTCTTCCTCTGCGTCGGCACCCCGCCGCGGCTCGACGGCAGCGCCGACCTGTCGCAGGTGGAGGCCGTCTCGCGCGAGATCGCCCACCACCTCGAATCCTACCGCCTGCTGGTCGAGAAGAGCACCGTCCCGGTCCGCACCGCCACCTGGATCGAGCGCACGTTGCGCCTCTACAGCCGCGGACAGGCCGACTTCGACGTCGCTTCCAACCCGGAGTTCACCCGCGAAGGGAGCGCCGTGGAGGACTTCCTCCACCCCGACCGGATCGTCCTCGGCGTGCCGAACCGCCGAGCCGCCGGCCTGCTCCACGAGCTCTACGCCGGGTTCGACTGCCCCAAGCTCGACACCGACGTGAGCACGGCCGAGATCATCAAGCACGCCTCCAACTCGTTCCTCGCGCTCAAGATCTCCTACATCAACCTGATCGCCGACCTGTGCGAGGCAGCCAACGGCGACGTCGCCACGGTGGCGGCGGGGATGGGGCTCGACGCCCGCATTGGCCGAGCCTTCCTTCACCCCGGCCTGGGCTACGGCGGCTCCTGCTTCCCCAAGGACGTGCTGGCCTTCATCGACATCGGCGAGGGGCTCGGCGTGGACATGGCCATCCTGAAGGGCGTGGACCAAGTCAACCGCGGGCGGATCGGCCGGCTCGTGGACAAGCTGCGGCAGGCCCTCTGGGTGCTGCAGGACAAGACCGTGGCGATCTGGGGCCTGGCCTTCAAGCCACACACCGACGACATCCGCGGGGCACCGGCCTTGGCGCTGGCCGAGCGGCTCCTCAAGGAGGGCGCCGTGCTGCGGCTGCACGACCCGCGCGCCATGCCCCGCGCCCGCCACGTGCTCCTTCCCTCGGACAGGGTGGCCTACTGCGACTCGCCCGAGCAAGCCGCCATCGGCGCGCACGCCGTGGTGATCGCCACCGAGTGGCCGCTCTATCGCGAGGTGGACTGGGCTGCCGTCCGCGAGAACGTGGCCACGCCCATCCTGGTCGACGGGCGGAACCTCTGTGACCCATCGGCGCTCGAGCCGCTGGGCTTCGAGTACCTCGGCATCGGCCGCCGGGCGTAGAGCGGAGGAGTCGGCCTGTCGCGCGACGAAACGAGGCGGGCTTCAGGAGTCCCGCTTGGCCTCGCCGATCCCCGCTCCGCCCGCCGAGACGCCGGGAGGCGGTTTCCGTGCCCGCGCGCTGCTCCTCGGCGTGGCCGCCGTGGTCTTGCTCGCCTTCGTCACCGTCTACGGCGACATGGTCGTCCAGCAGGTGCAGATCGGCATCCTTCAGTTCGCCCCGCCCGCGCTCGCCGCCCTGTTCGTGCTCGTGCTGCTCAACCGGCTCGTCAAGGCCCTGCTCCGCCGGCAGGTGCTCGGGCGGCAGGACCTCCTCCCGCTGTACGTGATGATGACCGTCGCCGTGCTGATGTGCTCGCGCGGCACCATCGAGAAGCTCATCCCGCCGCTGACGTACGTCAACTACTACGCCACGCCGGAAAACAAGTACATGGAGCTGTTCGGGCCCTACCTGCCCGACTGGCTGGTCGTCTTCGACCCGCAGGGCGACCTCAAGCAGGGCATCGCCAACGCCTACCACCAGGGCAACGCCACGGTGCCCTGGCGGCACTGGCTGGGACCCATCCTGAGCTGGACCGGGCTGCTCACCCTCGTCTATGTCACCTTCTTCTGCCTCTCCGTGGTGCTCAGGCGGCAGTGGGCCGACCATGAGAAGCTGGTCTTCCCCCTCACCGCGCTCCCCCTCACCCTGATCGGCGACGACACCGCCGCGCCGTTCCTCCGCAACCGGTTGACCTGGATCGGCGTCGCCATCCCCTCGGCGATCTACCTCCTCAACGGCCTCCACGCCAACATCCCGGCCATCCCGCAGATCACGCTGCGCTGGCAGCTCAACCAGTTCCTCACCACCCGCCCGTGGAACGGCATCTACTACACGCCGGTGCAGATCTCGTTCGGCGCCGTCGGCTTCTTCTACTTCCTCAGCAGCGACCTGCTCCTCAGCCTGTGGGTCTTCTTCGTGCTCACCCGCGTCACCGACGTCATCGGCACCCAGCTCGGCTTCGAGATGACGGCGATGAACCAGTACCCGTGCCGGCTCTACCACGGCTACCAGATGGCCGGCGCCTACACCGTGCTGGTGCTCTACCTGCTCTACACCGGCGCGCGTCACCTGGGGCCGGTGTTCCACAGCGCCTTGCGCCGCCGGCCCGACCTCCCGGACGACGGGCCCGACGAGGAGGTGTTGCCCTATCGCGTGGCGCTGTGGGGCTGTGTGCTGGGTTTCATCGGGGCCGTGGTGTGGTGCTGTTGCGCCGGGCTGACGGTCTGGCTGGCCGTGGTGGAGCTCGGAGTCTACCTGTTCGTCGTCGCGCTGGTGCTGTCGCGCGGGGTGGCCGAGGCCGGCATGCTGCAGACCGAGACCAGCTTCCGCCCGCTCGACCTGGTGCGGCTCTTCCGCGACCACTGGACCCTGGGGCCGCGCAACATCACCATCCTCTCCCTGCTCGACACGGTGCTCACGCGTGACCTCCGCGGCGTGCTGCTGAGCAACTTCCTCGACAGCCAGAAGATGGCCAAGGAGCTGCGGTTCCGCCCGCGCTCGCTGATCCTCCCCACCTGGCTGGCGATCTTCACGGCCCTGGTGGCCGGTTGCTGGGTCTTCCTCCAGCTCAACTACACCTACGGCAACATCACGCTCTACGGCTACCCGCGCGACAATGCTCAGATCCAGACCATCGAGGCGGCCAATGCGCTCCAGCAACACCTCCGCACGCCGGTGGCGGCGCTCCCGAGCTACCTCGCCGGACTCGCGATCTGCGGCATCCTGGTCGCGCTCCGCACCACGCAGGTATGGTGGCCGCTGCACCCTCTGGGCTACGCGGTGAGCGCGTCATGGACGCTGATCGTGTTCTGGTTCTCGGCGTTCGTGACCTGGGGGGTCAAGGGCTTCCTGCTCAAGAGCGGCGGGATGAAGACCTATCGCCGGGCGATGCCGCTGTTCCTCGGACTGATCCTGGGCACGTTCATCACGGCCACGTTTTGGACGGTGTTGGCGCTGGTCGGGAAGGTCTACCACTTCACGATTCTGGCGCCCAGCCTGGGGTTTGACTGAGCTTCCCGCCAGACGGCGCGGACCCCACGGCAAGACTACGCCGTGCCCGGACGCTCTGCCAGCAGGGCGCTCGAGCACGGCGCTCAGGGGTCGTGGGGAGGTCAGAACCTGGAGTTGTAGCTCAGGCCGACGCCGCGTGAGACCGCATCGCAATGCACCCGCCAGGTCGGCATCAGCTCGTTCCGCTTCGATGCCCAACTGGCCAGGTCGGCCCACTCGCCGCCGCGGCTGCGCCAGGCGCCCACGCGGGTGCTGTCGTAGAAGCCGAAGTCGCCGAATCCGAGTTGGAGCCCGATGGGCTGCCGCCGCGAGACCATCGACAGCCCGTGCCGGTGCCCTTCGTTCAGGCCGTCCACCGCCTGGTAGACGTGCGAGCCGAGCAGACCCAGGCCCAACCAGAGCCGCGGGTCGTCGTCGGCCACGATGATCCCGACCACCAGGCCGCCGTCGATGGCCGTGAACAGCGGGCCTTTCTGGTTATTGCCCAGGTAGTAGTAGCCGGTCCCGAAGCCGATGATGCCGCCCAGGGAGGCCGCCGCGCCGGCGCTCTTCTCAGCATAGGTCGCGGGGGTGGCGAGCATGACACACGCCAACGCACCGACCAGGCTGGCTGTACGCATCTCCCTGTCCTTTCGGGTCAGATCGGCAGGTCATTAACGGAACCTGCGGGTGTTGAAGGGATTCTGCCCACGCGGTGGTTGCGACGGTATTGCGCTTGGGAGATGCCACAGCCCTCCGCCCGATTCGCCGGGCCAAGGGCTGTCGACGGCAGGGCCGGGAGCGGCTCAGCTCCCCCAACTGCGGAGCATGTACATGTAGTTGCCGCGCTCGTAGGCCTTCGGGTCGGGGCAGCGCAGCAGGCTCATGCTGCCCTGCATCTGGCGCAGCGAGGTGTACTCGTGCTCTTCCAGCCACTGGTCCACCTGCACCCGGATGGTGGCCAGGTGGCTCGGCCCGTACTTGAGCAGCGCGCTGACCATCTGCACGGCGTGCGCGCCGCACATCACCGCCTTGATGGCGTCGGCCGCGCTGTGCACGCCGCCGGTGACCGCCAACGACATCTGCACTCGGCCCGCCAGGATCGCCAGCCAATGGAGCCTCAGGAGCAGCTCGGCGGAGTCGGAGAGGTGCAGGCTGCGCACCACCTCCCCGTCGACCCCCGCCTCGTCGAGCTGCCGCGCGAAGTAGGCGGCGGTGGTGTAGAAGGGCGACAGCTTCACGGCCACCGGGATGGAGATCTCGGCCTTCACCGCCTTGACCAGCTCGAGGGTGCGGGCGAGGATGGCGGCGCCGCTCTCATCCAGGTCGGTGGCGACGTAGTAGATGTTCAACTCGAGCCCGTCGGCGCCGGCGTCCTGGAGCAGTCGAGCATGGTTGAGCCAGCCGCCCAGGGAGTAGCCGTTGAGCGAGGCGAAGACCGGCACGGAGACGCTTTCCTTGACCTTCCGCACGTGCTCGAGATACTCCTCCGGCCCGATCCTGAAGGCCTCGGGGGTGGGGAAGTAGGACAGCGCCTCGGCATACGACTCCGAGGCGATCTCCATCGCGCTGGCGGTGGCCACCTGCTCCCGCACGATCTGCTCCTCGAACAGCGAGTGCAGCACGATGGCCGAGGCGCCGGCATCCTCGAGGCGGTGGATCTTGCCCAGGTCCTCGCTCATCACCGAGGAGCCGGGCATGAAAGGATGGGGCAGCTCGTGCCCGAGGTAGGTGGTGGACAGGTCCATGTCTGCGCCTCCTGCTAACCTCTGCGAGCCGGGGGCGGCCCCCGGCCCCGCGTCACTCGCCCGAGCCGTCGGCCCCGTCGTCGTTGGTCTGATCGTGGGCCGGCACCACGATGCGCGCCAACTGCTCGTACAGCGCCATCCGCTGCGTCGCGAAGTCCTGCGCCGCCACCGCCAGCCGCTTGAACCGGTCGGCGTCGATGCGCTCGACCATGCGGAAGCGCGTCTCGTTGCGCATGTAGGCTTCGACCCGCTCCGTGGGCGGCTTCGAGTCGATCTGCAGCGGCGGCTCGCCGTTCTCGATCCGGCGCGGATCGTAGCGGTAGACCGGCCAGATGCCCGAGGTCACCGCCAGCTTCTGCTGCTCCATGCCCAGCGCCAGGTCGTAGCCGTGGGCGATGCAGTGGCTGTAGGCGATGATCAGCGACGGACCCGGGTAGGAGTCGGCCTCGATGAACGCCTGCACCACCTGCCGGTCCTCGGCGCCCATCGCCACCGCCGCCACGTAGACGTGCCGGTAGGACATGGCCATCAGGCCCAGGTCCTTCTTTCCGGTGACCTTGCCGCTGGCCGCGAACTTGGCCGCCGCGCCGATCGGGGTGGACTTGCTCGCCTGGCCGCCCGTGTTGGAGTAGACCTCGGTGTCGAGCACCAGCACGTTGACGTCGCGGCCGAGCGCCAGGACGTGGTCGAGCCCGCCGTAGCCGATGTCGTACGCCCAGCCGTCGCCGCCGACGACCCACACGCTCTTGCGCACGAGGTAGTCGGCGAGCAGCTCGAGCTGCCGCGCGAGCGGGTCGGCGACGCCGGGCAGCTTGCCCCGCAGCGCCTCGACGCGGGCGCGCTGCGCCGCCACATTGGCCTCGCCGTGCTGGTCCGCGGTCAGGATCTCGTCGACCAGCGTGTCGCCCACCTGCGCGGCGAGCTTGGCCAGGAGCGCCTCGGCGAAGCGCTTGTGGGAATCCACGCCGAGCCGGAAGCCGAGGCCGAACTCGGCGTTGTCCTCGAACAGCGAGTTGGACCACGCGGGCCCGCGGCCGTGGCTGTCCTGGCAGTACGGCGTGGACGGCAGGTTGCCGCCGTAGATGCTGGAGCAGCCGGTAGCGTTGCTGATCAGGTCCCGGTCGCCGAAGAGCTGGGTCATCAGCTTGACGTACGGTGTCTCGCCGCAGCCGGCGCAGGCGCCGGAGTACTCGAACAGCGGGCGGAGGAACTGGCTGAACTTGTGGTCCACCCGCGCGATGCTGGTGCGGTCGAGCTCCGGCAGCGCCTGGAAGAACGCGTAGTTGGCGATCTCGCGCTCGCGGATGGGGAGCTGCAACTCCATGTTGATGGCCTTGTGCCGCGGGTTCGACTTGTCCTTGGCGGGACAGACGTTGACGCACAAGGTGCAGCCGGTGCAGTCCTCGGGGGCCACCTGGATGGTGAACTTCTGCCCGCGGTACTCCTTCGCGCGAAAGTCGGTGGAGCGGAAGCTCTCGGGCGCCGCTTCGAGCTCGCCTGGGTCGTAGACCTTGGCCCGGATGGCGGCGTGGGGGCAGACCAGCGCGCACTTGTTGCACTGGATGCAGACGTCCGGGTCCCAGATGGGGATGTCGATGGCGATGTTGCGCCGCTCCCACTGCGTGGTGGCGGTGGGCCACGTGCCATCGGGGCTGAAGGCGCCCACCGGGAGCAGATCGCCCTTCCCGGCCACCATCATCGCCATCAGGCTGTGGACGTGGTCCGGCGCCTCGTCGGGCACCACCGGCGGCCGCCCCCGCGTGGCCGTTACCGCCGCCGGCACGGCCACCTCGAACAGGTTGGCGAGAGTCTGATCGACGGCGACCCAGTTGCGCCGCACCACCTCCTCGCCCTTCTTGCCGTAGGTCTTCTGGATCGACTCCTTGATCTTGGCGATCGCGTCGTCGCTGGGCAGCACCCCGGAGATGGCGAAAAAGCAGGTCTG